>JAFTEW010000027.1 GCA_017453485.1 Alphaproteobacteria bacterium
AAAGACCGTCGGGTACCATAAATATGCCCAAAAAGACTTTTTGGAAAACACAATAAAGGAAAGAGATAGCAATGCCCAAACGAACAAAGCATTTTCCATCTTACCGCTGAGGTGGAATAACTGAGATACCATCGCGATATTTGCCCCAATTAGTCCGATACCGGCAACAATCAAACACTCTAACAAGAAAGATTTTTGTTTAATATAGGCATAAAAACACCCCAGACTGGCCCCCGATAATCCCAACAATGTTGCACCCAATCGAACCTGCGGTGGGATAGCGTCATAGTTTGCCGCTACCAAAGCCAAAATCCCCAGTAAAATACAGCCGATAGCCAACCAGCAAAGTGCCGTCATAAAAGAAAATTTACCAAAGAAAGTCGGATGGATGGCCGCCGATTTCGGATTTAAAATAATCTCTGCCTGTTCCGGTGTAATTAACCGGTTTTTCAGCCATATTCTAACTTGCTGTTCCCGTTCAAACTCACAAATACGGACAGCCTGATCTTTGGTAATCCACTTGTGAGAAATCATTTCCTTAATCTGTTTGGGGAAATGCTTTCTTTTCGGCAACCAATAAATACCCAAAACAATTAAAATCAACCAAAACAAAAATTCCATATTATCTCCCTTTCAGGGCATCATGCCAATCCCGACCATCAATCAGCAATTGCTTGGCAATTGCTTTTCGCCCTTCCTGACAGGCAAACACGATGGAAAAGCGACTTTGATTTTGACGAAAAAGTGTATCAAGAACCTCGGCATCCTTTTCGGGAATGTAAAAGCGGCGTTCCTGCCAACGATTCGGCAACCGGCAATCCGGATAGTCCCGAACATTAAATTGATTGCGATCAATATCGTATTGGATATAATGACCGGCCAACAAATCCCGCGGATCATATCCCCGCAAGGGAACAGTCACCAATCGGGCATTTTCAACCTGTCCCGATAATTGAAAGGTCCACAGGCAGAAAAATAATGTCGGCAGACATACCAGAATAAGCAAAACATATTTTTTCATTATATCCCTCTGCCCTTTCAATAATTATCGCATTAACAAACCCAAAATCTGAATAATTTTAGAACGCAATTCCGACCGCGGAACAACGGCATCAATCATACCATGTGTCAGCAGATATTCGGATTTTTGAAAATCAGGTGGTAATTTTTGATGAATAGTTTGTTCTATCACCCGAGCACCGGCAAATCCGATAATAGCCGCCGGTTCGGCCAGCGTAATATCCCCCAACATAGCGAAAGAGGCCGTTACGCCACCTGTTGTCGGATTTGTCAACACGACAATGTAAGGACGTTTTTTAGCCTTTAATTTCTTAACAGCCAAAGTCGTTCGGGCCATTTGCATCAGAGAGAGCATCCCTTCCTGCATACGGGCCCCACCGGAAGCCGGAATCAAAATTAAGGCGGCTTCTTGCAGTAAAGCCAGTTGGGCAGCCGTCAAGATAGCCTCACCGACTGCTGTCCCCATTGAACCACCCATAAAATTAAAATCAAAAACACCGACAACGACATTCTTCTTCCCGATTTTACCGTGTGCTACCCGAATCGCATCTTCGGCATGCGTTTTCTTACGGGCCTCTTTTAACCGATCAGCATATTTTTTTAAATCTGAAAAATGAAGCGGGTCATCTTTAACCTTCGGCAATTGAATTAGGGTATATTTTCCCCCGTCAAACAACATTTCCAACCGGCGCAATGTCGGCAACCGAAAATGATATTGGCATCGGGGACAAACATAATCGGCTTTTTCAATTTCTTCGTGAAAAAGCATCGTTCCACACGCCGGACAACGATCCCAAAAATCATCCGGAACATCCCGTTGAATATTTGCCTTTTTAACGGTCGGACGGGTTAAATTGGTAATCCAATTCATGCGGCCCCTGCAATAAAAATCAGCTTTTTTTATTCAAAGCGTCTTTAACGGCTTTACCGGCCTTAAAGAATGGGACACGTTTAGCCTCTACCTGAACACCGGCACCGGTTTTCGGATTACGAGCAGCACGGGGCTTCCGCTTACGAACAGATAAAACACCGAAACCGCGCAATTCTACACGGTTATCATTAACCAACGCTTTGGTAATCGTATTCAAAACCGTATTCACAACCCGTTCGGCATTGTGATGTGTCAAGTCATTGGCTTCGGCAACTTTGTTAATTAATTCAGATTTAATCATTTTTTTCTCCTTTTTGTTTGATAATGACCTCTTTTACCCGATTTTTTCATAAATGTCAAGCCGTATAAGAAGTTAAGGGTATATTTATAATTCTTTTGCCAAGTTTAAAATATCCGTTTCCGCCCGACGCAGACGTCCGACCAATTCTTCGTGCCGATGATAGAAATCATCACCCCGAGCATAAATAGCCAGCGCAATCGCATCAAACGGATTATAGGCCATACCTTTGGCCAGATTTTCGAAGTAAAGACGTTCAAAATCTGTCACACAACGCAACTGCCATTTAACGGGATTACCCGGCTCATTATACCGACCTATTTGACCGGTCCAACTGGTAAAGAATGCCTGAACCCGTTCGGCGGGGCTGGCCAATAATGCACCCCACTGCATCCGAACCAACTGCGGAACGGACTTCAAGTCATCCGTATAATTAAATCGTAAATCATTGGCCAAAAGCCAGGAAAACTGAGCCCTCTTATCCGGTGGTAATGATTCAAAAAACATTTGCACAGACGGTGTATCATGTGTATCCAAAACGGCAACATCATTCGGTTTAGCCAACGACAACCGATATATATGGTTCCAATTATCGGGTTCCATAAATTCTGCCACCAATAAACGCCCAAAGCCGCAACGATCAATCACTTCATCCAATTGTGCCGGCCGGGAACCGATATCTTCAATATAAATATCCCGAGCCGTTAGTCCGTTTTTGGCAGCACAATCCAATACTATTTTTCTGGCAATATCCGTAAAATCCGTTTTCACAAACGGAGCTAAATCCGGATTGTTCGGAGAACTGTATAACCGACCGTTATTATCCGGATTTTCATCAGAGATCACAAACGGGTTGACAAAGCCGATGAAATGATCGATTCGCAGACCGCCCCGGGCGTGTTTCATAGCGTTATCAATAATATGGTACCATACCTGACCGGCGGGGCCCAAAGAACCATCCGGATTAAAAATCTTATTCGGATGGAAAACCCGAAAATGCCAATTACGCGGCATTTTTGAAAAATGATCCGGTGGCGATCCCAATGAAAAGCCCGGCAAAAATAAATCATCCTGCAATCCCGGAGCATCCGACGGAATACGAACCTGTAAATCCGCAATATATTTAGCCGGCGAATCGGACAAGTATTTATCGGATAAATCCTTGATAAAATCGGAATAGGATTTTCGGGTGCGGCTGTTTTGATAAGCCTCTTGCAGAGCTTTGGTATAAACCTGTTCCACAACAGAAAAATCAATTTTGCCGTCCGGTTTGGGAATATCATACAATATTTCCATCGTTTTTTCGGAAATAAGACCGGCCTCTACCAATTTTTCCAGAGGGATAAAGAACGGATTAGGTGCCATATCAGACACATAGGGCGAATGTTTTGCCTCTCGTAGTGTCCGTCCCATGGGGCCTAGTTGAATTTTATCAAACATGCCGCCAAAAAAGCGAATGAGGCGCTCGGCCCCTGCCCCGACGGCAGAACCGATTCCCGTGTCATGGGTCCGATCCGCCGGCGGCATACAGGGTGCCGGCAGGCCCAAAGTGACCTCTTTATTCAAAACGCGATAACCTTCTTGAATCAGTGTTTTGTATTGTTCCAAACGTTCGGTCAATGCTAAAACCAACTGTCGTTTTTTACCGGCCAGGAAAGAAATATGGCTATCCGTTCCACCGGTTTTAATCATCTGATTTTCATCCGCAAAATCCAGAATTGTTCGCACCCATCTATCCGTTTCAGACCACGGCGAATGACCGGCTAGCATATAATCCAGCGAGCGTGCCAACGGTTGGGATAAATTCATGTAAAAAATTTCCAGCCCTTGAACACCTTTTTCCTTTAAAATCTCCAAAAAGTGTTTCAAAAATGTCGGCCCGTCACCTGTTATTTTGCCACCCAATTGAATACGATACGGATGGGCTACACTGACAAATCCAAAACCGTGTTGTCTGATTCGGGTCATTACGTCATCCAGAGTATGCCAAAAAGGTTTATCCGGTTCATCTGCCAATGGTGAGCCCAAACGTCTGAAATAATCCCAAATCAACTCATTTTGCGTCGCATCATTTACTTTTCGAATAATGTAGCGCGGCGTAATATAGGCCAAATAGCAACCGAATCCTTTTTTCATCAGCGGATTTTCTGATAAAAACTCGTCAAGGCTTAATCCGGCATTCGGATAACGTTTTTGAAAAACATCAAAAATATGCGGGAGTGATTGTTGACGCCATTGACGTAATTCAGACAGCCAACGAACATATCCTTTATCAAACGGATTAATACCGTAATGTAGCAATTCAAAATCAATCGGCCGAGTAAAATCAGACGCAAACAGAGAAACGCTCAATTCACATCCCAACACAACACGTATTCCCTGATATTTTTTTGGATTCTTGACAATTTGTTTCAAGACAACAGGCAAGGCATCAATCAAATCATGATCCGTTATACCGAGAATTAAACTTTTATAGCCATATTTTTTCTTGAATGCCAAAGCATTATCCAGATATTTATCCGGTTCAACCTGACCATCCGAAACAGCGGTATGGTTATGCAATGTTATCAATCGAATACCATCATCAAAATCCGACATCGTCAGGCCGGATAAAGCCTTTTTTAATTCCGCAGGTCCCATAATAACCGATAATAATTTCGTATCCGATATTTTTAATCCCCGGGCCAAGGCCATCATGTATTTTTGATCACTCATACATCCTCCACATCCAAAACACCATTAATGGACATATAGTCTCTGCCGCACAAATTCCCCATCATAAAGGTTATCCCCGGAACACCGGGCGTCAACGGATTGGCAAAGGTCGCATGTCCGATATCAATAATTTTGATGGCACCATCTTTATCCGATATCATAAAATTACCCGCATTGATATCATTCATATAAATCCCCAACCGGATTGAATCAGGAATAATTTGTGTATTAAAGGTATAAAAATCAAAGCCTTTCTTCGAAAACGGCAAAGGCTTACCCGTTTCCATAGCATACAAAGCTACCTCATAATCATACCGATAGTACAAAATATCCGGTGCATGCGGACACCGATTCAATTTTAAATAAAATTCCAGCAACGCATCCGAATAAATCGAATCCGGCCGGATTGCCAAGGCTTCATGCTCTTTACGAACCCGTTCATTACAGGTTGTCAAAAACGCATATGGTGCCATTTTTAAAATAAAGGTCTGTTTATCGGATACCTTGACCTGAAAAACCATTTTATTGGAAAAGGGATTACACAGGAAAGACACATGATATTTTTGCTTCCCTTCACAAACGGTAAACGGCCGACCGCACTGTTCCCGCATTAACTGCCATAAAAAATCCGACCGAGCCGAAAAATTCCACCAATCAATTTTTTGAACTGCCGGAAAAGCTTTTTTAAAATCAGGCAGACGGCATTCCAATTTTTTGATATGCTTAAACGTTCGAACAACGCCCGATTTTCTGATTTTTTGAATCAGGGACAAAAATGATTTTTCAGAACCGAAACACCCGGGTATTTTTCCGACAATAACCTTGTCAAATTTTTGTTCCAATGTCCAAGGGGATAAATTCGGAATGACTTTTAAAATATCCGCCACACAATCAGCCTGTTGAAACAACCCATTCATAAAATCCACATAAGCCCTATTATACCCCCAAAGCCATTGATGCCAATCAGAGCAAACCGGAAAAAAAGACCGTATTTGCCGATAAGCCGGTTTGTTATCACGCGGATTTTGAGTAATTATTTTTAAAAATTGTTTTGCTTTTGTTTTATTTTGAACGATTCGTTTTAAAGTATCGACTTGACTTTCCGATGGTTCCGCCACCCGATCAAGCCAATCCAAAATTTTATTGTTCCGCTTCATACCATACCCCTCGGGGAAGTAGGCTAACACACCGACAAACAAATTGCAATATGTTTTTTATCCGAAATAGCAAAAAAATATTTTCATTTTATTCAATCAGTTATCTGTTTTTTATAAAACCGGTTTGACAGTTTTTCGGGAATATGATATAATAGAGATGGTTCGGGATGCCGAGCCATGAGGAGGAAAGAGAAAGGAGGGTACTTGCTATGCAATTGGAATGGCAAAAGGCTCAACATGATCTGCTAAAATTGTTGCCGTTATATGATGTGCCAATCATAAAACCGCAACCG
This sequence comes from Alphaproteobacteria bacterium, assembly GCA_017453485.1. Taxonomy (GTDB): domain Bacteria; phylum Pseudomonadota; class Alphaproteobacteria; order CAAHEQ01; family UBA3637; genus CALXZG01. The sequence continues at coordinate 6,355 of JAFTEW010000027.1, forward strand.
GATACGGTTAATCCGAAGATCAAAAAAGCAAAAAAGAAAAGCCGCAACGGATTCGTCCGTTTTCTGCAAAAGTTGGTTTACTATAAACCGACAACATTTATCGGCGTGACAATTATGACGGCCGTTTTGACGGCGCTTGTCCAAAATGCGATGTTGAAACCGACAACATTGCATAAACCCCGCCACAAAGAAAATGTGACCGAGCGTCAACCGAATATATTTAACGGAAATACACTTTTCACGGTTAATGACGTCAATGCGTTTATCAAACCGCTTGTCACGGCTTTAATGCAAAATAACGGCACAAATCGCGTTGCCATCTGTGAAAAATGCGGCGATGTCATTCAATTCAAAACTGCGTCCGGAAAGGCCGTTCAGGCAACCTGTCTGACTTGCCAAAAGCCGTTTGTTGACATTACGGCATTAGCTGAACCGAAAACCAAACAATAACGGAAAAAGAAAAAGTCAACATTCTAACCGATAGCAGACACAAAAATGGTGCCGAGAATGTGACTTGAACACACGACCCACGCATTACGAATGCGTTGCTCTACCAACTGAGCTATCTCGGCACGACCAGACCCTTATACACGAAAAAGAAGTAAAAAGCAAGATTTTTTTAGTTCAAAATGATTCTTTTTAAAACATATTATTTTTCAAATAATTATATCATATTGTTTTCAAAATTAAAAAACTTGACAAATAAATATATTCATGATACGATGCAACCCATAATTCAACCGAAGGAGAAAATATCATGAAGAATTATTTTTTAAAAAATTTAGCAATTTTTGGGGCTGTTTTATCTGTGACAGGTATAACCGGCTGTGGCTTTCGGGTCGTTGATTCCGGAGAACGAGGGGTCAAGACAACATTCGGGAAAGTTTCTGAAAAGCCATTGGCACCCGGTCTGAATTGGAAGTGGCCCATTTTCCAAGGGATTACCATATATGATGTCCGTATGCAAAAGAAACAAGAGCAAACTAAATTATTCTCCTCGGACGTTCAGGAAACAACAGTTGACTATGCCTTAAACTATCACCTGGATCCGGAGCGTGTTTCGGAAATTTATCAAAAATACGGCACAAAAAAACAAGTGGAAGAAGTTTTGTTAGAGCCGACTATCTTTGCTGCATTAAAAGACACAATGGGCAAGTATAAAGCCGAAGAAATGATTGCCAAACGCGAACAGGCCGCCCAAGAAATCCTGGAACGGATGCAACGGGATATTAAAAAAGGAAATGAACCCATCGTTATTAAGGATTTCACATTAAAAGATATTGATTTCAGTGATAAGTTTGAAAACGCGGTTGAAGAAAAAGTCGTTGCGGCGCAAAAGGCCTTAACCGAACAAAATGTCGTTGAACAATTAAAAGCCAAAAAGCAACAACAAATTGTCACAGCCGAAGCAGAAGCCGAACAAATGAAGATTAAGGCACAGGCAGAAGCGGAAAAAATTAAAATTCAGGCTCAGGCCGAGGCTGATAAAGTCAACGTTTTAGCAACAGCCGAAGCCAAAGCGATTGAAATGCGCGGACAGGCTATCGCCAAAAATCCGGAAGTTTTAAAATTGGAAACAATTACAAAATGGAGCGGTGCCGTTCCTAACTTCGTATCCGGAGAAAATGGGCGGATTGTCCCGATTTTTGATGTCATGTCACTCCAAAAAACAAAGGATGCCGTTCACCAAAAGCAATAAAAAAAGCGTTGTTTTTTATTTCCCGGATACGTGTTCATATCCGGGATTTTTTTAATTTTTCAAATCCGGGGCGAAATTATTTATCGTAAAATACCAAACAAGGTTGTTCCGATAAACTTTTAAAAATTTCTTGCATTCCGGGGCATTTTAATGTATGCTGGCCGCGTTAAAGTTTTTTTATAAGAAAGGAAACGATTATGGATTCTAAATATCAATGTACACCGGCAATTGAAAGCATGTGCCCGATTGCCAAAGGTGTTCATCATAAAAGTGCCCCTATCCCCGAAGAAGGAAAATGGGTCAGTTCCGCTCAAATCAGCGATATTTCCGGTTTAACACACGGTTGCGGTTGTTGTGCCCCGCAACAAGGAACCTGTAAGTTAACATTAAATGTTAAAGACGGTGTTATTCAAGAAGCCTTGGTTGAAACAATCGGATGTTCGGGTATGACACACTCGGCCGCAATGGCAGCCGAAATTTTGCCTGGTAAAACAATTTTGGAAGCCTTGAATACCGACTTGGTTTGCGATGCCATTAACGTGGCTATGCGGGAATTATTCCTGCAAATCGTTTATGGTCGGACACAAACGGCTTTTTCTGAAAACGGATTACCGATCGGGGCCGGTATGGAAGACTTGGGTAAAGGCTTGCGTTCCATGGTCGGAACCATGTATTCCACAACGGTTAAAGGACCGCGCTATTTAGAAATGACGGAAGGTTATGTCCTGGAGCAAGGTTTGGACGAAAACAACGAAATCATCGGATATAAATTTGTCCATGTCGGTAAAATGTTGGAAGCCATCCGCAAGGGCGTATCCCCAGAAGAAGCCTTTAAGCAAAACGTCAAAACATACGGTCGCTTTGATGAAGCCGTTAAGAAAATTGACCCGAGAAAGGAGTAAGTTATGGTAGAATTTGAAGGTTATGAACGCCGAATTGCGAAAATCAATAACGTGTTGGCAGAAAACGGTTTGAAAGATTTGGAAGAAGCCAAAGCCCTTTGCGAATCCAAAGGAATCGATGTGGCAAAATTGGTTAAAGGAATTCAACCGATTGCTTTTGAAAACGCCGTTTGGGCCTATACACTGGGGGCTGCGTTAGCCATTAAAAAAGGAGTTAAAACCGCATCCGAAGCCGCGAAAATGTTAGGTGTCGGATTACAGGCTTTCTGCGTACCAGGATCCGTTGCCGATCAACGTAAAGTTGGATTGGGACACGGTAATTTGGCTGCCATGTTATTGACGGAAGAAACTAAGTGCTTCTGCTTCTTGGCGGGTCACGAATCTTTTGCCGCCGCAGAAGGTGCCATCGGTATCGCCCGTTCGGCCAACAAGGTGCGCAAAGAACCGCTCCGTGTTATTTTAAACGGTTTGGGAAAAGATGCGGCCTATATTATTTCCCGCATCAACGGCTTTACATTTGTGGAAACACAATATGATTACTACACCGGCGAATTAAAAATCGTTTCGGAAAAAGCCTTTTCCAACGGTGATAAAGCCAAGGTTCGTTGCTACGGTGCCGATGATGTCAGCGAAGGAGTTGCCATTATGATTAAAGAAGGCGTGGATGTTTCCATTACGGGTAATTCCACCAATCCAACCCGTTTTCAACACCCGGTTGCCGGAACCTATAAGAAATGGGCAACAGAAAACGGCCGAAAATATTTCTCGGTCGCCAGCGGTGGCGGTACCGGTCGGACACTCCATCCGGATAATGTGGCTGCCGGTCCGGCCTCTTACGGTATGACAGACACAATGGGACGGATGCATTCCGATGCCCAATTCGCCGGTTCATCTTCCGTTCCGGCCCACGTGGAAATGATGGGGCTGATCGGAATGGGAAATAACCCAATGGTCGGTGCCTCGGTTGCCGTGGCCGTAGCCGTTGAAGAAGCCATGAAATAATCAGCGCTTATTCAAATAAAAAGCCCCATCAGAAATGATGGGGCTTTGCTTTGAAAATTTTAATCAGATATTGGATTCAATCCAGTTTTTTAACTCTGCCTTTGGCAAAGCACCAGTATGCGTTGCAACGGCAGCACCACCCTTAAACAAAATCAAGGTCGGAATACTGGCAATATCGTATTTTTCAGGTGTCTTTGGGGCTTCATCCACATCCATTTTAAACACTTTAATTTTATCGGCCATTTCTTCGGACAGTTCCGTCACAATCGGCAACATCTGACGACATGGACCGCACCATGTTGCAAAAAAGTCCACCAAAACAGGTTTATCAGATTTTAAGACTTCTGCTTCAAAATTGGTATCATTGATTATTTCCATCGTTTTTCTCCTTTTTTGTGTTGATATCGTTTAATATAATTTGTTTCCGACAGCCTGTCAAGATAAAATCAAAATCCACGTCACGGCAGCATTTATCAATGCCAGTAAAACCAACGAACTGCCGATATCCTTTGCTTTACCGGATAAGGGATTTTTTTCCGTTGAAATACGATCAACAACCACCTCAATCGCCGTATTAACCAATTCCATCAGGACGATAAGCAATAAAGAGGAAAAAAGCATTACTTTTTCAACGGCGGTTTGTTTTAGAAAAAACAATAAAACGGTTCCCACAACAAACAGGACTAAATCCTGACGAAAGGCAATTTCACTTTGGCAGGTAGCCTTTAATCCCGCCAACGAATAACATAATGCTTTCCAAATCCGTTTCATTTATTTCCTCCGGACAATGTATCAAGCGGCCAACGGGGACGGGCTTTAAAATCAAACGAATCCGTCAGACCCAAACGAAAACGCTCCATCCCGGCCCAAGCAATCATAACACCATTGTCGGTGCATAGAGCAATGGGAGGAGCCGAAAAAATCAAGTTATTTTTATCTGCCAAAGTTCCAATCATTTTGCGGACAGATTGATTAGCCGCTACCCCACCGGCAACAACCATATCTTTGGCCGACGGATAACGTTCCTGAAATACGGCAATTGCATGTTTTAAACGGTCTTTCATTTCTTCCACCACAGCATATTGGAACGCAGCACACATATCGTTTTTATCCTGTTCCGTCAGGGAACCTTTTTTTTCAATTGCCACGCGCACAGCCGTCTTTAATCCCGAAAATGAAAAATCACATCCCGGACGTCCCTTCATCGGAATGGGGAAAGCATAGGACTTCGGATTCCCCAAAGCCGCCCGTTTTTCCAAATTCGGCCCGCCAGGATATCCGATATCCAACATTTTAGCAACCTTATCAAAAGCCTCTCCGGCCGAATCGTCAATAGTCCCCCCCAACCGTTCATATTGACCGACACCTTTAACGATTAAGACCTGGCAATGACCACCGGATGTCAACAATAACAAATAGGGAAATTGAACATCATGTGATAATCGAACCGTCAGGGAATGCCCTTCTAAATGATTGACGGCGATAAATGGTAAATTTCGGCAAAAAGCGATAGCCTTAGCCGTCATAACACCAACCAAGACGCCACCGATTAATCCGGGACCGCCGGCAACGGCTATGGCATCAACATCCGAAAATGTCTTACCGGCTTTATTCAAAGCCTCTTGAATCAAAATGTCACACTTTTCCAAGTGCGCCCGGGCGGCTATTTCCGGAACTACCCCACCAAAACGACAATGTTCATCGTATTGCGACCACACAACGGATGATAAAACCTGCCGGTCATCCGTGACCAGCGCACAAGCCGTTTCATCACAACTGGACTCTATTCCCAAAACGATTTTTGTCATGGGGGTATTATACATACTTACCCTTGATTTGTCAATGAAGAAAGGGATTATTTCTTTTTCTTTAAACTTTCGGCACCCGAGACAATATCAATCAATTCATCTGTAATACCGGTCTGACGTAATTGTTGATACGTCAAATTCATTTCTTCCAAGGATTCATCAATGTTTTTTTCGGCCTGTTGCATATTAACCATCCGGGTATAATGTTCCGCCGCCAAAGAGGCCGTTAAGGCCATTCCCAACACAGCGGTCAGGTGTTCATGAATGAGGGCCTGAAACAACTGATCCCTATCTGCCGTAATTAAAGGCAGTGTGCGACCGCTCCATTTTTGTTCTTTAAATTGCCGCATTTCCCCGGCTGGCAGAGGCATCAACTGAATAACGGTAGGCCGCTGCGCTTCCCCTGCCCGCTTACGGGTATAATATACCAAAACCCGCGCAATCTTTTCCCGTGTCATTAATTCGTTAATTTTCAACAAAACCATAGAGGCTATGGCGGATACTTCCTTTAAGGAATTCATAATGGCATACGTTGCCGATAACCGTAGTTTTGCTGAATCCGCCATTAAACCGATTCGTTTACCGACACAAATAATATATGCATCGGTTAAAGCCCCCTGATCCGCTAAATCTTTTTTAACAAAAGTGACCATATCCCGATTAAAACGACCGACCAGCCCATTATCCGTTCCAATCATAACGGCAATTGTTTTTGATGCGCCAGCCGGTTGTTGCCTTGGCGTATAAACAAACGAATCATCCTGCATCAACCCGGCAAAGGCATCCCAAATCGTTTGACTGTATTCATCCAGTGATTTCAATGCTTTTTCATAGGGGCCGATACTGACCGATGACAACATTTTCATCGTCCCAACAATATCTTTCAGGTCCGTTGTTGTTTTAATCCGTTTGTTAAGCGATTCAAGGGTCATACCAATTTTTTCAATCCTTTGGCAAATTCGGTCAGCATTTTTTCCCGCACATCATCGGATAATTTTTCTTTTCGATTGATAGCCCCAACAACTCCCGAGAACTGATGATGCAAAATGCGGATAATGATATCCTGCGCTTGTGGCATTTGATTTTCCGGAACATTATCTAGCAAACCTTCGTTCGTTGCTGTGAACACGGCGATTTGATCTGCTACCGGCATCGGGGCATATTGAATTTGTTGCAGAACGGCACGAATAGCCTGACCTCGTTTCAAGCGTCCCGTGGTTGCCGCATCCATTTGCGTTCCGAATTTAGCGAATGATTCTAATTCTTCAAATTGTGAATAGAACAATTTTAACGGTCCAACCAATTTACGATAAGCCGGCAATTGAGCATCACCACCCACACGGGAAACAGAACGTCCCGTATCAATCGCCGGTAAAATTCCCTTTTGAAACAGGGCGGTTGATAAGTAAATCTGACCGTCGGTAATGGAAATGATATTCGTTGGAATATAGGCCGAAATATTGCCGGCTTCGGTTGATACAATCGGCAACGATGTTAAAGATCCGCCACCATATTCGGGACGTAAATGTGTTGACCGTTCCAATAGCCGGGAATGGATATAAAAAATATCACCCGGGAAAGCTTCCCGTCCCGGTGGAGTTCTGAGGAGCAGTGACATTTGCCGATAAGCCCGAGCATGAGCCGTTAAATCATCATAAATCACCAAAACATCCCGACCCCGTTCCATAAACCATTCACCAATTGCGGTTGCCGCATAGGGAGCAATATATTGCAATCCCGCTTCATCGTCACCGCTGGCAATCACAACAATGCAATTATTCATCACACCGTGTTTTTCCAAATCCGCAATCACCCGGGCCGTTCCCGAAGCTCTTTGTCCGATAGCACAATAAATACAAATGACACCGGTATTTTTTTGATTAATAATGGTATCCAAAGCAATTGCCGTCTTACCCGTTTGGCGGTCACCCAAGATTAGTTCTCGTTGTCCCCGACCGATGGGCGTAAAAGAATCGATAGCCTTTAACCCGGTTTGCAGCGGCGTATCCACAGGAGCCCTGTGCATAATCGGCGGTGATTCCCGTTCAACCGGTAGCGTTTCGGTTGCCGGGACCGGCCCTTTATCATCCAGCGGTTGACCGAGCGGGTTAATGACCCGGCCCAACAATCCCTCTCCGACCGGAACATCTAATACCCGTTTGGTCCTTTTGGCACGATCGCCCGCTTTTAAATGATCGGCATTAGTTAAAAACACAACCCCGACCCGATCCGTATGTAAGGTTTGAACCATTCCGACGGTTCCGCCCCGAAAGGTCAGTAATTCATTCATTTTGACCTGACTGAGCCCTGCGACCTCTGCCGTTCCGGCTGATATAGAGATAATGGTACTGACCTCGGACACATGCAATTGATGTGTTGTATTTTTGATGGTTTCTTCAATAACTTTTTTTGCCTGCTTGGATGCATCTTTTAGCATACTTTATTCCTTTACAATCAAACCGGCCAAGGCCGTATTTAAATTTCCTTCAAATAAATCCAGGTAAGTTTTTAAATTCCACTCTAAAACCGTTTCACCGGCGACGACTTCAATTCCCAGAATTAAATCCGGTTGCTGTCCGAATGTAATTTCGGCCTGACCAAATATATCCGTCAGAAAAGCAGCCAAAGTATTCCGTTCTTTATCGGTCAATTTATCTGACGTTTCAACAGCTATACGGCCTGTTTTTTGGAGTGATTTACGAATAGTCGCAACCTCAGTTTTTGACAGAGCCGATACTTTCTTTTGAAACAGGACCAAACTCTGCGACATCGGAGCCAACCCCGACAAATCAGATAAGACCCGACGGGATAAAGCCATGAAATTTTGGACCATCATATCACGGATTTCCAGTTGCTTTGTTTGGGTTTCCCGATTTAAATCATCTTGCATTTTCTGACGAAGTGCCTCGCCTTCCAGTTGAAGACGTTCGGTCTGTTCCTGACGCAAAGCCGTCATTTCGGCATAAAAAGAATCCAATCTGGTCTGCCTGTCGCGCTGCCAGGCAGTGACCTGTTTTTCCAACTCACACTTTTGCTTATCTGCACTCTGGACAGCCTGTTCGGCCTGTTTGACTTTATCTTCAATATAGGCCTGACGTTTGGTAATAACAGCCACGATCGGCCCGTATAAATACCGCTTCATCAACAATACCAAGACAAACAGGTTGACGATCTGAGCCAGAAATGTCGTCCAGCTAAATCCCATGTTTTAATCCTTTATTGAGCCGCTTTTTCTGCTACTTGGACCGCATAGTTCCAAAACGGATTAGCATACATAATCATCATCGTCACAACAAAGGCATAAATGGCCGTCGACTCCACCATTGCCATGGCAATATACATTGTTTTTGTAATGTTACCGGCTTCATCGGGTTGTTGAGCCATTGCCCGCAACGCATTGGCGGCTACATTCCCTTCCCCGAGGGCCGGCCCGATCCCACCGATTGCTACGCATAAACCTGCCGCCAGGACAGATAAGGCTCCGATTAAAGTGACTGTATCCATAATTTTTCTCCTTTCTTAATAAAAATTTAAATGGTCTTCAAAGGGTTGTTTCGGCGATACCGAAGACACATAAACTATCGCCAAAAGAGCAAAAACGTAGGCCTGAATCGTTCCTGTCACAAGGCCTAAAATTTGCATCGGTAACGGCACCAAAACGGGAACAAACATCATTAAAATAGAGGTAATAATCGCCCCGCTGAGCATATTGCCGTATAAACGAAAGGCCAATGAAAACATCGACGAAAAATCGCTTAGTATATTCAAAGGCAGCATAACCGGTGTTGGATCAATATATTTTTTCAAATAACCGATAACCCCCGCATTGCGGATACCATAAATCGGCATGGCACAAAAAACACATAAAGAAAACGCCACCGTCGTGGATAAAGAGGCCGTCGGTGCCCGAAACCAGGGGATAACCGTCATTAAATTGCTGAGCCCGATGAACAAAAAGAATGTCCCCATAATCGGCATATATCGTGCCGGATTATCACCGCTGACGGCCTTAATTTGTGATCGTATCGCCATCACAACCATTTCCATGGCTGTTTGCAAATAAGAAACATGTAAAGTTGTTTTTAACCGTCGGGTTACCAACCAAGATAATACTGTCAAAACTGCCATGACAATCCAGGAATAAAAAACCGTTCCCCCGACAGTCACGGGGCCGATTGTTAATATCGGCATGGTATCCAAGTTTTCCAAATCCAATCCGCCGCTCGATTCTGTGCCAATAATTACCGAACTCCACCAAGTGGATAAAATCAGAAAAATAAGGAGACACCGACCGATGGTGTTTTTAACCCACAGGCATGTTCCGATGCCAAGGGCCAAAACAATCATAACGGACAGGATAATCGCGGTCATTTTTTCCTCTTCTTCCCATTGAATGCTTTTTGCATTTGTTTATCTTCTTCCCGATTATAGGCACCAAATCCTGTTAAACGCAAGATAAATAATCGCATAATAAGAAAGCCACAACAAATAACCAACAGAGGCCCCGGCCTTTTCCCGGAAAAAAGCAGCATAACAACCAACAGCAGAAAAATACGTAATGCCATAGATATAAACAAAAATAACCCCTTATGTTTGACGGATGGCAACAACCGAACTGTTTTCCACAAAAGATACAGATAAACAACGGCGCAAATACTCCCCGTCAAAAGGCACCATCCCATCTCATTCAATGTCATACTAAAAACATTTTCTGTCATTTCTTATGTTTTTTCTCCACTTTGCCGGCTTGACGCACCCATCGCGTTGCATTAAAAAACCCGACACCAAAACCGATAATAATTAAATTAAGTGTCCATGAAAAGTGAACAGCCGGGAAGTGGTCATCTAAAAATTGACCGACAAAAATGCCCAGCACCACCGGTATTGCCATTTGCCAGCCGTAAACACTCAGAGCCGCAGCATTAAAATAAAAGACCCGATTTTTACGATTGGACAGTGCCCGGGCTTTTTTAATCAGCACTCGTTCCGTTTTGCGGTTTTCATCTTCAAAGAGTCCCATCGGACACTCCTCCCTGTTTTAACGACATGATTCCTTTGGCCAAGCCCAACTCCAATTTAGCCATTGTCAGATTGACTTCCTTACGCTCTTGCTCAACAGCTTTGAAATCCGTAGCAATTTTTTGTTCCAACTCTTTCAAATCCGTCCCCAAAACGGCCAACGGGGTCGATACGGACACCACATCGTTTTTCTTAACCAGGACCCCTTTATTACAGGCAATATAAAACTTTTGATTATCAATCGTATAGGTCAAAATACCTGCCTTTAAGGCCGATATCATATCCGTATGTCGCGGCAACAACGTATAAAAGCCGTCAATGGCTTCAAAATCAATTTGATGAACCCGTGTATCCAAAGCAATACCGACCGGCGTAAATACGCGCAAATTCAAATCCATTTAGGCCGCCTTTTCTTTCTTATTTTTCAAACGGGCCTCATCAACCGTTCCAATCATATAAAAGGCATTTTCGTCCAAATCGTTAAATTCACCGGACAAAATTCGTTCACAACCGGAGATGGTATCTTCTAAATTAACAGATTTCCCCTGCATTCCCGTAAATTGCCCTGTCGTAAAGAACGGTTGTGTTAAAAAGCGTTCCAGTTTTCGGGCCGTTAAAACCGTTTGTTGATCGTGTTCGGGCAATTCATCAAATCCGAGCATCGCAATAATGTCTTTTAAATCCTCATATTGAGCCAGAGTCTTTCGAACCTCGGTCGCAACCCGATAGTGACGCTCACCGACGATTAGCGGTGTCAACATATTTGAACCGGACGAAAGCGGATCCAACGCCGGATACAGTCCCTGTGCCGCACGGGCACGAGATAAAACAATGGTTGATGACAAATGGGAAAACGTATGAACGGCTGACGGATCCGTAAAATCATCTGCCGGCACATAAACCGCCTGAATAGAGGTAATCGCCCCATCGGCAGTGCTGGAAATCCGTTCTTCCAAATCGGCAATATCGGTGCCCAGCGACGGTTGATATCCCACACGGGACGGAATTTGTCCCAATAAGACAGATACCTCGGAACCGGCCTGAATAAACCGGAAAATGTTGTCAATCAACAACAAAACATCCTGTTTTTTCTGATCCCGAAAGTATTCCGCCATTGTCAAAGCCGATAATGCCACCCGAAATCGAACACCGGGAGCTTCATTCATCTGACCGAACATCATCACAGTTTTATCCAAAACACCGGCATCTTTCATTTCCCGATAAAGTTGTTCCCCTTCACGTGAACGTTCACCAATACCGGCAAAAATACTGACACCTTCATAGCGGCCAACCATATTGTTAATCATTTCGGTAATCAGGACGGTTTTTCCGACCCCTGCCCCACCGAATAAACCGGCTTTACCGCCCCGTTCCATCGGTGCCAACAAGTCAATGGCCTTGATACCGCTGACAAAAATTTCGGAGGATACTTCCAGTTTTGAAACGGGGACAGGCTCGGCATGAATGGATTTCAATTCCGGATTTTTAAGCGGCTTTCCGCCATCAATCGTTTCACCGAACACATTAAACATCCGTCCCAACGTTTTTTCCCCGACCGGAACCTCTATCGGATGGCCGGTATCAACCACCTTCATGCCACGGGCCAGACCTTGGGTTCCACCCATCGCCAGTGCCCGAACAGTCTGTTCATCAATGTATCCTTGGGTTTCCAGGATAAGCGGTTTATCCGAATCTCCGGTTATCAGCGCATTAAACACATTTGGTAATGTTTTGTCAAAGTAAACCTCAACCACACTGCCGCTGACAGCGACGATTTTCCCTGTATTTTGTATCATATACCCCCTCACTTCCCTTTTTACGGCTTCAAATTGTAAAAACCGCGTTTACCGATTTTGATTTTCAAGCCTTCTGCCGTCGGTTCCAATTTAGCATTGATATCCGTCACCTTTTCACCGGAAACGGAAACAGCCCCACTTTCAATTAACCGCCGAATGGCAGATTTACTCTGCCCCTTCATAACGGCAACACCGAAATCCACCAATCCGCAGGGAGCGGCTAACCCCAAATCAGACGCCTTGACTTCCTGAAACTCTTTGGTATCAAAGCCGCGTTGTTGAACCTGAACATAAAAAAAGTGTTCAGCCGCAGCCGCATCGGCCTTGGAATGGTATTGTTCCACAATGTTAAAGGCAATTTTTTTCTTAATTTCCATCGGATTGACGGCGCCGTTTTTATAATCCGAAACAGCCCGTGATTTTTCATCCGGAGTCCAATTTGTCACCAATTCAACCCAATCCGGAATCAATTCATCGGGAATGGACATGGCTTTACCATACATATCATTGGCCGGTTCGGTCAGACCGATATAGTTATTTTTTGACTTACTCATCTTAATCTTACCGTCCAATCCAACCAATAACGGCATACCGATAACGATTTGACCGGGTTGTCCCATGCTTTCTTGCAGGCTTTTCCCGACAAGGCAGTTAAACAATTGATCCCGACCGCCGAATTCAATATCCGACCGGACCATTACCGAATCATACCCCTGCATAAGCGGATAAATCAATTCATGCAAAGCGATGGGGATATTTTGTTCATAACGATTGGCAAAATCTTCGCGCTGCATCATTTGGGCCAATGTAGCCTTACCCAGCAACTTAATCATATCGGCCGCCGTCATCTTATTCAACCATTCACCGTTAAATACAACCCGGATATTCTTGGTCATATCAACGACTTTTCCCAGTTGTTCAATATAGGTTTTGGCATTAGCCTTAACTTCATCGGCCGTCAACGGCGGGCGAGTCGTATTACGGCCCGACGGATCACCGATACAGGCCGTAAAATCACCAACAATCAGACATAATTCGTGTCCGGCATCTTGAAATTGACGCAATTTTTTTAATCCAACCGCATGTCCCAAATGCAAATCCGGTGCCGTCGGATCCATCCCGAACTTAACCACAAGCAGCCGTTTTTCCTTTTCCGCCAAAGCCAATTTTTCTTTCAACCCGTTTTCCGGCACGATTGATTCAATCCCGCGAGCCAATTCTTCATAAGTTAAAGCCATTTTACATCCTATCCGTTAAGTTAATAATAGCGCTACATTATCACACTTTTACACCCGTTTCAAGATTTATCAGTTATTTTTTGTAATCTTTTTTTACTTGATTTTTGTGGGCAAATCGGATAAAAGTATCGCCATCACTTAACGGAGGCATCGAAAATGCAAACAGAACAAAAACGCACGATTACGGAATTGGCAGAATTACTACACACTTTGAAACTGTCCGAAATCGAATATGAAGAAAACGGTGTTCATTTACGGGTTGTCGGTGAAAAATCGGTCCCTGGCACCGTTATTCAACCGGCTGTTGCAGTCAAATCCGAGCCGATCAAACAAACCAATTCCGACGTTCAAAAAAAGGACCCGGTAAAACATATCTGTTCCCCGATGGTGGGGGTTGCCTATTTAACGAAAGATGAGCACAGCCCCGCTTTTGTAAAAGTCGGTGACCATGTATCCGTCGGCCAAACCGTTTGTTTGATTGAGGCCATGAAAACCTTTAATCCTATCAAAGCCGATAAAGCCGGAACAATCACCGAAATTTTAATTGAATCGGGTAGTCCAGTAGAATACAATCAACCATTATTCAGTGTGGCCTGATCATGTTTGAAAAAGTCTTAATCGCTAATCGGGGAGAAATTGCCCTGCGAATCCATCGGGCCTGTCGCGAAATGGGCATCAAGACGGTTGCCATACATTCAACGGCAGATGCCAACGCTATGCATGTCAAACTGGCCGATGAGGCTGTTTGTATCGGGCCAGCAACCGCTCGTGATTCTTATCTAAATAAAGCAGCAATTATTTCGGCTGCCATTATGACCGGAGCAGATGCTATTCATCCGGGATACGGTTTTTTGTCCGAAAATGCGGAGTTTGCCGAAATGGTTCGGGCACATGGTATTACTTTCATCGGTCCCGAACCTGAAATGATACGATTGATGGGGGACAAGATATCTGCCAAGAAAGCTGCTGTTGAAGCCGGCCTCCCCGTTATTCCGGGATCAGACGGCGAAATAAAAACAAGTGCAGATGCCGTCACATTTGCCAACCGAATCGGTTATCCGGTTATTGTGAAAGCAACTGCCGGTGGCGGCGGCAAAGGGATGAAGGTTGCCCACAGCGAATCCGAACTGGTTGAAGCTTTTGAACTGGCTCGTAAGGAAGCGCAAAATGCTTTCGGCAATCCGGCTGTCTATTTGGAAAAATACCTGCAAACACCACGCCATATTGAGATTCAGGTATTGGCCGATAATTACGGAAACATTGTTCATTTGGGCGAACGGGACTGCTCTTTGCAACGCAACCATCAAAAAATATTGGAAGAAACACCTTCACCGGCTCTGAACCCGGAACAGCGTGAACAAATCGGTTCCGTCGTTGTTCAAGCCATGAAGAAATTGGGTTATACAAATGTCGGAACCGTTGAATTTTTATACGAAAACGGGCAATTCTACTTTTTGGAGATGAACACCCGCATTCAGGTAGAACACCCGATTACCGAAGCCGTAACAGGTATTGATATCGTTCGGGATCAAATCCGGATTTCCAGCGGTTCTGTTTTGGGCTATCGTCAGGAAGATATCCGTTTCAACGGATGTGCCATGGATTGCCGCATTAATGCCGAAAACCCGGATACTTTTTTACCGCAGGCCGGCACAATCGGACAATGGCATACGCCGGGCGGATTAGATGTGCGGGTAGATTCGGAAATGTATGCGGGCTATACGGTGCCCCCTTATTATGACAGCCTGATTGCCAAACTGATTGTGCACGGACGGACCAGAAATGGCGTTTTGATGCGCCTACGTCGTTCGTTGGAAGAATTTGTCATTGAAGGTATTCCCACCACCATTCCCGTCCATCAACGGATTATTTCCAATCCGGAATTTATTGACGGCCAATACAATATTCACTGGCTGGAAAATTTTTTAAAAAAGGATAAACAGAACCTTTAAAAATACAGTAAAATTATTTTTTTCTTGATTTTTTCCGAATAATTCGCTAAAATATCGCCCGATTTATGAAAGAAAGGATAATCCATGGACTACGCACAAGTTAAATCAACAATGCAGGCCCACTTAGCCAAAACCGAAGAAGCCTTACGGAAAGATTTTGCAGGCCTCAGAACCGGTCGAGCCACAACGGCTTTGCTGGATGGTATTACCGTTGAAGCATACGGTTCCGTTGTGCCTTTGAATCAGGTCGGCAACGCTTCCGTGCCGGAGGCACGAATGTTGTCTTTTCAGGTATGGGACCGCAGTTTATTAAAAGCGGTCGAGAAAGCCATTCGGGATTCCGGATTGGGATTGAATCCCATGAACGACGGACAAATGATTCGAATTCCCATTCCGCCTTTGTCCGAAGAACGCCGGATAGAATTGTGTAAAATCGCCGGCAAATATACGGAAACGGCACGTATTTCCGCCCGCAACGTACGTCGGGAAGCCCTGGATTCCGTCAAAAAAATGAAGCAGGACAACACAATTTCCGAAGACGATCAAAAACGTTATGAAAATGAAATTCAGGAAATGACGGATAAAACGATTGCCGCATTGGATGATTTATTGAAAAATAAAGAAGCAGAAATAAAACAAGTATAATGACTGATACAATTGATCAAGGTGCATTGCCCGTCCACATTGGATTTATTATGGATGGGAATGGTCGTTGGGCCAAGGAACAAGGTCTTCCCCGAACAGCCGGTCACAAAAAAGGAGCCGAAGTAGTTCGTTTGGTGATTGAGCATGCTAAAAAACGGGGCATTCAGATAGTGACCTTATATGCTTTTTCAACGGAAAATTGGAAACGTCCCAAGGCCGAAGTCAAAACATTGCTGGATTTATTCCGCAAATATATGAATGAGGACATTCGGGAATTACAAAAGCAGGGTATCCGTGTTTCCTTTATCGGGGAGCGTGAAAAATTTCCGGCGGATATGGTTGCCCGCATGAATGAAATTGAACGTGAAACGATGGGAAACAAAGATTTTCGGGTTATTTTGGCCTTGAATTACGGCTTTCGGGATGACATGATTTATGCCATCAAGAAAATCGCAAGCGATATTTTGGACAGAAAATACTTGATTTCCAGTATTGATGAGGCCAAAGTCAATGCGGCTTTATCAACACATGATACCCCTTATCCGGATTTGATTATTCGGACAAGCGGCGATCAAAGGCTCAGTAATTTTTTAATGTGGGAAAGCGCCTATGCGGAACTTTATTTCACACCAATTTACTGGCCTGATTTTAACGAGCACGATTTGGATGATGCCATAGAAGCCTATGGCCGTCGTTCCCGCCGTTTCGGAAATATCGCCTCGTAATGCGTTTGTTTTTTGTCTTATCAGAATAATGCCCTGTTTCAAGCGGGGCTTTTATAAAAAAACAGCATAAAAAGTCTTGCTTTTTATGTGATAGTATGCTAAAAGAGTCGCACTTAAAATTTTACAAAAGGAGAAAACTTTATGGCCGATGATAAAATAAAAATCCAGGAAGATACCAGAAAAATGCTGGTTAAATGGAAAACAAAGCGGGGGTCTTTAATTATGGCCCTTCACGAAATTCAAGGTGCTTTCGGATATGTGCCTTGGGATGCGATGGAAGTCGTTTCCGAAGAGATGAAAATTCCGATGGCGCAAATCTATTCGGTTTTAACATTCTATAATCACTTTAAGCTGACGGCACCGGGAAAAGTAGTCATTTCCGTTTGCGATGGAACGGCTTGCCATATTAAGGGGGGCGAATCTGTTATTCACGCTTTTGAAAAGGAACTGGGTGTACCGGCCGGTTTCACAACCCCCGACGGATTATTTTATATTCAGGTAGTCCGTTGTTTGGGATGTTGCGGATTAGCCCCGGTGGTTGTTGTTAACGGAAAGACTTATGGTCGCGTGACAACGTTAGAGGTCCCCCAAATTATTGCCGAATGGCGTCAAACAATGGCAGCGGAAGGATAAGGAGAGAACACTATGGCAGAATTAACACAAGAGCAAATTGAAAAATTAAAGGCCCTGGGTCGGACACAAAAAGAAAACCTGATTAAATTGGGTGAAGAATTTAAGGACCGCGTCAAAAATTATAAAGCGTCCATTTACACCTGTAATGCAACCAGTTGTCACTCCGGTGGGGCTTCCGGCGTTATTGACGCCTTTAAAGAGAGTTTAAAAGCCGCCGGTTTGGAAGCCGATGTGCGTATGGTTTGCACGGGATGTATGGGGTTGTGTGCTTCCGGACCGTTAGCCCGGGTTGAAATTAAAGGCCAAAAGCCTATTTTATATCAACATGTGACGGCCGATATGGCCCGTTTAATCGTGGCAGAGCATGTGGCACCGGCTTTAAAAACCGGTAGTGAAGTCAACACATCCGATTATCTGAAAAAACAGGAATTGTCGCTGGATTTACCGTTCTTTACGAAACAACGGAAAATTGTATTACGCTTGTTGGGACATTCCGATCCCGAGGATTTGGGTGAATACATCGCCAACGGCGGATATCAGGGATTGATGAAAGCCTTAACCATGAAACCCGAAGAAGTCTTGGATATGATTAAACGCTCCGGTTTACGTGGGCGCGGCGGCGGCGGTTTCCCTACCGGAACAAAGTGGGAAATGCTGGCAAAATCTCCTTTGGTGGATGGTGAAAAGTTTATGATTTGCAACGGGGATGAGGGTGACCCGGGGGCTTACATGGACTCTTGCATCTTAGGTGGCGGTTCTCATGCCGTATTGGAAGGTATGATGATCGGGGCTTATGCAACAGGGGCAACTTCGGGGTGGTTCTATATCCGCGCCGAATATCCTTTGGCTATTCAACGGATGGAATTGGCCATTAAACAAGCTAAACGTTATGGTATTTTAGGCCGCAACATCTTTGGCACGGACTTTAACTTTATGGCAGATATTCGCTATGGGGCCGGTGCTTTTGTTTGCGGTGAAGAAACAGCTTTGATGTCATCAGTGGAAGGCAAACGCGGAACACCGCGGCCTCGTCCGCCATTCCCGACACAGAAAGGATTGTTCCAAAAACCGACAGCCATCAATAATGTGGAAACTTTGGCGAATATCGCTCCGATTATTGTCAACGGCCCAGAATGGTTCAGTGAAGTCGGAACCGCTACTTCCAAGGGAACAAAAGTGTTTGCCATTACGGGGAAAGTCAAACATTCAGGCTTGGTAGAAGTGCCGATGGGAACAACCGTTGGGGAAATGGTCAATGATGTCGGCGGCGGAACCAGCTCGGGAAAACCATTTAAAGCCGTTCAAACGGGTGGTCCTTCGGGCGGTGTGATTCCGGCCAGTGAACTTCATATGCCGTTATGTTATGAAGAATTGAAAAAGATTGGTTCCATGATGGGATCCGGTGGGATGATTATTATGGATCAGGACGACAGTATGGTCGAAATTGCAAAGTTCTATTTAGGATTTACGGTTGATGAATCTTGCGGTAAATGCGCCCCTTGTCGAATCGGTGGTTATCAGATGTTGCAATTGATGAACAAAATTGCAGCCGGCAAAGGAACAAAAGCCGATGTTGCCAAAATCAAAGAAATCGGCAATGCCATGAAGAAAGCATCTCTGTGCGGTTTAGGGCAAACGGCTCCTAATCCTGTTCTGTCAACAATGAAGTTCTTTAAGGAAGAATACGATGCTTTGTTAGTGGACGGAAACGAACCGGATGAAATTCCAACCGAAAAAAATGTGAATGCTTGCACAATCAACACAAAAAGATAAGGAAATAACACAATGGTAAAATTAACAATTGATTCAAAAGTGGTTGAAGTTCCCGAAGGAACAACAATTTTAGATGCCGCCAAATCGGCACAAATCAAAATTCCGACTTTGTGTCATCATCCGGATTTACCGCCAACGGCTTCTTGCGGTATTTGTATCGTTAAATCAAACGGCCGTATGGTGCGTTCTTGTTGCACGCCGGTGGCCGAAGGAATGGAAGTTGTCACCCGCGACCCCGATATTATTGAGGCTCGTCGCACGGTATTAAAGTTAACCCTTAGCAAACATCCGAACGAATGTTTGACTTGTTTGAAAAACGATACTTGTGAATTGCGTAAACTTTCGGCCGACTTTGGTATTCGGGATACGGAATTTGCTAACATTACACCAAGTAAAGAAGAATTACCGGAAGACGATTCCACAAAAAGTATCGTCTTGGATCCGCGGAAATGTATCTTGTGCGGCCGCTGTGTTGAAGTTTGCCAAAATGTTCAAAATGTATGGGCTTTGTCCATGCTGAAACGGGGCATTAATACCCATATTTCACCGGCGGCTGACAATAAATTGGGCGATAGTCCTTGTATCAAATGTGGGCAATGCACTGCGCATTGTCCGACAGGTGCCTTGACAGAACGTGATGATACACAATATGTGTGGAGTTTATTGCAGGACCCCGAAAAATACTGTGTGGTTCAAATTGCACCGGCTGTCCGTGTCGCGATTGGGGAAGCTTTCGGGTATAAGCCCGGCGAGGTCACAACGGGCAAGATTTATGCCGCTTTACGCAGACTCGGCTTTAATGCCGTGTTTGATACCAATTTCGGCGCTGATGTCACTATCATGGAAGAAGGTTCTGAATTTGTTGAACGCTTTGTAAACGGAAAAGGGGCTTTGCCCTTGATTACATCGTGCTGCCCTGCTTGGGTGGATTATATGGAAAAGTATTTCAGCGATATGATTCCGCACTTCTCCAGCTGTAAATCCCCACACGAAATCGTGGGTGCCTTGGCCAAGACATATTACGCCGACAAAGTGAATGTCCCGACTGAAAAAATGCGTGTTATTTCCATTATGCCCTGCACGGCTAAGAAGTTTGAAATCTTGCGTTCTGAGGAAATGTTCTCCTCTGGTTTCCAAGATGTGGATGTATCCCTGACAACTCGGGAACTCGCCCGCATGATTAAACAAGCCGGTATTGATTTTGTGAACCTGCCGGATGAAGAAGCAGATTCTCCTCTGGGTGCCTATACGGGTGCCGGAACGGTCTTCGGTTTCTCGGGCGGTGTGATGGAAGCTGCCCTGCGCACAGTGCATGCCGTTGTGACAGGAAAAGAAATGCCCGAAGATGCCCTGGAAGTCAAACCAATTCTGGGTTTGGACAAAGGCATCAAAGAAATGACAATGGATTTGAACGGGAAAGAAGTTCGTATTGCCGTGGCTCATGGTATCGGCCATGTTCAAGCACTTTTGGAAAAAGTCCGTGAAGCCGAACAAAAAGGTGAAGAACCACCCTATCACTTTATTGAAGTGATGGCCTGCAATGGTGGTTGTGTCGGCGGCGGTGGACAACCGTTGGGTGTCACGGATGAAATTCGTAAAGCCCGGATGGAAGGTCTTATGAAGGATGACCGTGCTTCCAAACAACGTTGCTCGCATCTGAATCCGGATGTGAAGAAATTATATGATGAGTTTTTGGGCAAGCCTTTGTCTGATCGTTCCCATCATTTGCTTCATACCAGTTATCAAAAACGCGAGTTGTATAAGAAGTAAATCAAAAAGGCATCCCAATCGGATGCCTTTTTTAATCATAATCAAGAATCGGTTTTATCGGTATGCCAATCTTCTTCGGTCGGTGTTTCATCTGTGTGAACGACGTATGAGCCCTTAAACCAACGATTCAAATCAATATCGGCACATTTTTTGCTGCAAAACGGTTTATAATGCAGGGTTGCCGGTTTTCCGCAAACCGGACATTTTGTGTTTAATATAACAATATCATCTGACATTTTATTCTCCTCTAACGGTAAAAAATGAAATGGGTGTATCAAAAGACGGAACAATTTTTGCCCGAACAGCAGCTTCATTTAACAACCGACAAACCTCCGGAGCAGCTGTAATAACCGGATGTCCCGAACGTTCCTGAACTAAGGCCCGCCGAATACGGTAATAAACAACCACCGGATTTTCGGGATAACAGGTTGTCCATAAATCAGCCCGCCCCCTACCCCGTTCTATTTCAAAAAGGCCAATCTTCGTCCACCCATGTACCGTTGTCAATGTATCCGACATCAAATTTTCCGATAGCAATTGCTTTATCCGTAAACGATTTTTACCACGCTTAGAACCGGCAAAATCAATCAAGATACACCCGCCCATATTTTTCAACCTGATTTGATGGGCAATTTCAACAACGGCCAGTTCATTCACAACAGCAATCGGAGAACGACTTGTCCCTGTATCTACATCAATCGTCCAACAAACTTTTGTTTTTTCAATATGCAGGATTCCACCATCACCGAACGGCACGGTCGCATCCATTGCCGTTGCAATTAAATCATCCATCTCCGTTGAATCGATATTTTCGCCGGTAGCACGAAAGCATAAATTTTCATCGATTTGAAGATGGGCAGTCGCAACTTTATCTGTCCGACGTTCTTTGATAATTTGAACCTTTACGGTTTGTCCTTCGGTAAACGATTCCGTTGTCGGGATAAAGATATCGCCCCGATCCGTCATTGCAAAATAGCCGTGTAATACTGGATGATAGACTGTTATCTTAGCCAACACGATATCCCCATAGTTCAAAGCCAAATCCCGATGAATAACGATTTCGACCGGGCGACCGTTTTCCAATCGAACCACCCTTATTTCACCGAAAGTTTCGTTTTGAAGTAAATTCATACTATTGACGCAAAACACCTTTAAGAACCTGGGCCACCTCAAAAATCGGCAGACCGACGATATTGGGGTGTGAACCGATAATTTTGGAGACACAAGCCGATAAAATACCCTCTATCCGATAGCCGGCGACACCCTGCCATTGATTAGAGTTGATGATAGCATCCCGATCGACCGTATCCATTCGCTTTAAAATGACGGCCGTTTGGACAACCTTAGCAATCATTCGTCCATCAGGGGTTATTACACAAAAACCCGTTATAACCCGATGACGCCGCCCCGATAACAAATCTAAATTGGCGCGGGCCTGATCAACCGTTTGAGCCTTCCGAATAATTCTTTTTCCGACGGCAATCACCGTATCAGCGGACAAGACACACCTACCCGGATTCTTGCCGGCAACAGGCTTGGCTTTTTCAATAGCGATACGTTTAACATAGCGGGCCGGTAATTCCCCGGGTAAAGGCGTTTCATCAATATCGGCCGGAATAATTTCATCCGGTTCAAAACCGCCTTCCCTCAACAAATGTTGCCGTTGCGGAGAACCCGAAGCCAAGATAAAACCTTGGGTTAACCCCCATAAATTATTCTTCGGCAAAAGTTTTCTCTTTGCGTTCATGACGTTCTTGGGCTTCAATACACAATGTCGCAACGGGACGGGCTTCCAATCGCGCTAACCCGATCGGTTCACCCGTTTCTTCACAATATCCATAGGTTCCGTTTTCAATACGATCCAGGGCCTGATTGATTTTCTTAATCAACTTTCTCATCCGATCCCGTGTCCGCAATTCCAAAGATTGATCTGTTTCACTGCTGGCCCGATCATTTTCATCGGCTTCCTGCATACTGTTTTCCTTTAAATCCTGTAAGGTGGATTCCGATCCCTTCATTAATTCGGATCGCCAATCCAGCAACTTGCGCTTAAAATATTCAAGTTGCATATCATTCATATATTCTTCTTTGGCGGAGGGTTTATAGTTCGGGGGTAAAGTCACAACAGGCATATTTTTTCTCCTTATTTTGTTGAACCTGCCCTTTATATAACCGATTTTCCCCATAAAGTCAAGGGAAAAGAAAAACGTTCAATAGATAACCAACCCACTGGCATTTCTTTTATTTTTGCAAAAATAGCAGTCGTAGTTTTACAAAAAAATACAAATTTTTCTTGTCTTTTCAAAAAGTGTCTGATACAGTCATATTGATTTTGAAAGGAGAATTCAATGTTTCGTTTAATCGCTACTTTATGTTTTGGTTTGATGGGGGCAACAGCCCTGGCGGGTCCTTTATCCGATGCGGCTTGTGAACAATTATTGACAGCAGCAGAGAACCATGCGGATGCCCGCATTTATGAAGATTGCGATTTCGGTAATGAAACAAAGGCCTGGGAATACTGGGCTCCGTTTGTTTCGGCCCATAATATGAAGCGGGCCATTTTTGAATTATGCAAACGTTATCCCGACCATCCCTATGGTCCGCTTTATTGCGATAAAGCCATGCAATTAAATTTTGGGCCGGCCTTGGTTGCCCAGGGGCAAAAAAGCCTGAAAAACGGAAAAACCAAAGAAGCTTTGGGATATTTTAATCAAGCCCTAAAAACAGATGATTTAAGCGATTCAGAGGTAAAATTTTTAACCGAAACGCTCGGTATTATTTATCTGACCCCCGACACACCGGAATATAATCCGCAATCGGGACTTGCCCTGTTGACAAAAGCATCTCGTGAACGTTCGGCAATGGCAAATAATGCTTTGGGATACCTGATTTTCAGCGGTCGCAGCGGCGTCAAAGCCAATGATCCGAAAGCTCTGGAATACATTTGGCGGGCGGCACTGTTGGGTTGTCCGGCGGCTGAGGAAAACTTGGGGGCTTTTCACCTGGCCCGTCAAGGGAAAATTACACGCGATGACGCCATCTACTATATGTCTTTACAGGCTTTTACCTGTGAACCGTTTGATAAAAATATTACTGTTGACCAATCGGTAGCAGGGTGTCCGTGTACGGATATTTTGGAAAAAGAGGCATTCCTGCGATCGCAGCCCTATTTGTATTTGGATTTACAGGATGGCAAAGCCCTTATCCAAGACAAAGAGGGAAACCGCCAAATGATTGCTAAAGGGGATTTTCTATCCGAAAATACGGTTGTTCAAGAAATTAAAGGAAGTTTGATTACCCTGCTTCAAGGGGATAAAAAAATATTTATTAACCGGTATCATATTGGTCAATGTGTTGATAAATGCTTAAAACAGGCACGACAACCACAACAAAGGCAACCGGTCGGTATTCGTCCTTATCATTTCACATTTACACAACGGGAATGTGCAGATATTCTGTATTATGACAATATATTGGTTGATACAAATTTAGATTATGTCGGGAAAAAAGAATGCCTGGGTCCCGAAATGGACGAGACGACAAAAATGCTTTTGCAACACAAATAAAGATGACTTGTCCCGACTTTTAACTGTGACCGAAAGAGTAATCATAAATGTAATAACAGACTCCGGACCAAGCCCGGGAACGTAATGGTTTTATGTTTTTCTTACGTATACCACATCAGGTCGGACATGACAAGTGAAGTGTAGTCATCATACCAACACCATATCATCCTGAACTTATTTCAAGATCTATAAGTATGAAAAATCAATATCCATCGGGGTTCTTAAAGGGGACATAAAGCAAGGTTTAAAGTAAACATTTTTTTTCATTTTTTTGAGAATTTTTTATTTTATCGTTTTTGTTAATGATTTCATAATGTAAGAACGGATTTTGTTCCAAATCCGTTTCCTTCGTTTTTCTTAATTTTTCAAAATTTCAGGGGGGGACATAAACCTTGATTTATGTATCCTGTAATAAAGCCCGATTCGGTTGGGCTGTGGCGATTTTATAAAATATGAAAGGAACAAACAATGTCACAAAATCAGAAAAACAAAACACCGTGTCATGCAGAACTCGTTTCAGAATCCATAAACAATAAAGTCCGCTTGTCATTCTTGCGAAAGCGAGAATCCATAAAACATG
>JAFTEW010000003.1 GCA_017453485.1 Alphaproteobacteria bacterium
TGAAAGAATGCGGTGCCCAAGAATTAAAAATCGGTGACATTATCATCATCAAAGCCGATAATCGTTCCGGAGACGACCTTACCTTGCAGGGCACCTTTGCCCATAAATTCATCTAATAAAGCACCAAAATCTTCTGTGATTTCGGGCATTTTTTCTTCTTTTTTTACCATAATTATTTTTTTGTTTGTTGGCCAACGATCTCATCAATCGCGGACTTAACCGATACCATTTTATCCGCCGACTTCAAAATCGGTATCACTATCTGAAGCCGTCCCCACCGATTTTCGACGGGTGTCCTCTTATACCATATTTTGATGATGAAATCAAGATATCTTTTGATTTTTAATGATATTTTTATGATATGCGGATTATTTTCAATAAAAGACTTGATTTTTATAACGACATACGATACGATGCGACTGTAACGGGTTTTTCCCTTTTAAACAAACAAAAGAAAGGATTATACAATGAAAAAAATGTTATTTGTTGCCGTCGCCGTTTTGGCGTTGTCCAGTTTAACCGCTTGTATGGGCGTTCGTGGTCGTGACGGTAGCGGGAAAGTTTGCGAAAACGAATACTTCCTGGGCATTTCTTTGATTGAAGTCTTATCCCCCTGCGGTAAATAAGATTAAAATCGAATCATCTCCACCGGTTTGGTGGGGATTTTTATATCAAAAAAAACCGTATGGAAACTCCATACGGTTTAAAAAATAAATTAGCGGCAACGACCGGGAATAACGCGCGGCATCGGTGCACACCGTCCGCGATGAATCGGCCGTGGCAGCGGTGGCGGCGGTAAATGCCGATGATAACGGTGATGATATGGACGCGGCCCGAAACGATACACCGTATCCAACAAAATATGACCGGGTGTTGCCACCGGAACAAATGCCGGTGTAGCCACCGGAGCGATAACCGGCTGCACAACGGATGGTTGAACCACAACCGGAGCCGGCGTGACAACCGGCTGCACAACGGGTTGAGCCACAACCGGTTGTTGAACGACAACGTTTTCTTTCGGTCCCATGACGGCTTCCGCAATAGCCCCGCCAATCATACCACCGACCATACCGGCAGCCATTGCATCGGCCGGATGAGCATTTGCTTTAACAATACCGGCAAAAGCACATAAACCGGATAATGTCGTCATCGCAACTGTTTTATTAATTGTTTTCATAATAACCTCCCTATTTGATTGATGATAGGTTTATCATACCACAAAAATGCTCTTTTGTCAATTTTTTACAAAAGAGCATTATATAACATATTGATAATTAACAAATTTTTATTTTATAGCCGCTTGCAAAAACGGAATGGGAGCATTGCCATACAAGTTAACCGGCAACTTTCCATCCCATTTTTGGACAGCTTCATACGCAACCAAATTTTGATTTTGGCTAAGGGCTTGGGACCGAATTTTCATACTCTCCGCCTCAGCTTTGGCGCTCAATACTTTTTGTTGGGCTTCTTCTTCAATCTGTTTGGTGCGGTTTTTGGCTTTAATGGCATCTTGTGTCGCAATTTGTTTTTCCTCAATTGCCCGTTCAAACTGTGAAGAATAGTCTATATTTTCAATGACAACGCTTTGAACCCGAATATAATAAGGTTCCAATCCTGTTTTTAAACTGCTTAAAATGTCATTAGCTGCTTTTTCACGGTTGGAAACAAGTGTATCGGCTTCCCATGAACCGATGGTATCTTTCACCGCTTTTAAAATCTGGGGAGTAATCACTTTGTCTTTATATCCCATGCCGATATTTTGATAAAGCAGATGGACTTTGCTTTCATCCAGGCTACTATTCACACTAACAATCAGTTCGGCCTGTTGCACATCCTTGGTATAGGCACTCATCCGCAACGTGTGTTTTTGAACTTTGGTGTCAATGCTGTGCATATCGGTTGTAATCGGATTATAGAAATGAATGCCTTCACCCCAGGTTTCCCCGACAAGTTTACCGAAACGGGTTTTAACGCCCCGATACCCTGTATCAATCACGGTCACACCCGAAGCCGCAATACCGATAGTCACAACGATGGCAACACAGACAAGAAAAAATGAAAGATGACGCATAAAAAAAATCCTTTCTGTTAATAATGGAAAACAGAAAGGATATTAAAACACCATACCCGAATATGTCAAGGTCTTTTATGATTCTTCCGCTTTTTTAAACGTTGCCAATAATTCGGCCGACTTATGAGCATTTTTAAGCGACATCATTCCGTTCAGGCTATATCCTGCATCCACATGAATAATTTCCCCTGTTATACCGCTTGACAAATCACTACACAGGAAAACACCGGCACCGCCGACATCCGTCAAAGTAATATTCCGATTCAGGGCCGAATTATTTTCAACCCACCCCAAAATTTGACGAAAATCTCCAATTCCGGAAGCGGCCAAAGTCCGAACCGGTCCTGCCGAAATAGCATTAACACGAATGTTGCGCTCCCCCAAATCAAAGGCAATATATCGCACCGATGCTTCCAATGCCGCTTTGGCAACCCCCATAACATTATAGTTCGGTACATACTTTTCAGCCCCCAAATACGTCAAAGTCAAACACGTCCCACCATCAGGCATTAACTCGGCCGCCCGTCGGCAAACATCTGTAAACGAATAGCAAGAAATCAACATCGCATTTGAAAAATTACCGGAGGTTGTATCCACATAACGCCCTTTTAATTCATTCCGATCGGCAAAAGCAATAGCATGCACAACAAAATCTATCTTACCCCAAGATTCTTTTAATGTGCCGAAAGCGGCATCCATAGATTCTTTGTTAAGCACATCACAGGGAATAACCAAATCGGATCCGACGGATTCGGCCAATGGCTTAACCCGCTTAGCCAACGCATCCCCCTGATAAGTAAAGGCCAGTTCCGCACCCTGTTCATGGAGAGCCTGTGCAATTCCCCACGCGATGGAATGGTCATTGGCCACCCCCATGATAAGTCCTTTCTTTCCTGATAAAATTCCAGTCATTGATACCTCCTATACTTCTGTTAATAAACCGTTTTGAACACTGACCCGTCGATCCATTTGGGCGGCCAATTCCGGGTTATGTGTTGCAATCAAAGCCGACAACCCCGTTTCCCGAACCAAGGCAATCAATCCTTCAAATACTTTAGTTGCCGTATCAGGATCCAGATTTCCCGTTGGCTCATCCGCAAACAACAGGGCCGGCCGGTTTGCCAAAGCCCGGGCAATAGCTACTCGTTGTTGTTCCCCGCCCGATAATTGCCCCGATCGATGTGTCATTCTCTTGGAAAGTCCGACCCGTTCCAATAACTCAATGGCTCGGCGTTTGGCTTCAATTTCGGACTTACCAGCAATCAATTGCGGCATCATCACATTTTCCAAAGCCGAAAAATCAGGCAGCAATAAATGCGATTGATAGACAAACCCCATCGTATCCCGACGAAGCAATGTGCGCTCGTAATCATTCATTTTGGTGGCTTCACGCCCCATAACAAAAATATGACCGGCCGTCGGCGTATCCAATAACCCCGCAATATGCAACAACGTTGATTTGCCGGAGCCGGACGGGCCGACCAAAGCAACAATTTCCCCGGCACTGATTGTCAAGTCAATTCCGCGCAGAACGGACAATTTCGTATCTCCACGTCCGTAAACACGTTTAATTTTTTGCAATTCCAATACGGGCTTATTCATACCTGAGTGCCTCCACCGGATCGGTTCGCCCAGCTTTCCAAGACGGATACAAAGTTGCCAATACAGCCAAAATTAAGGACATAACGGCCACAACCAGGACTTCTTGCAAATCAACCTTGGCCGGCAGGTGCGATAAAAAGTAAATTTCGGCCGAAAATAAATTTGTACCGGATAATCCCTCCAACCATTCTTTAATAGCATCAATGTTATAACTAAACAGCAATCCCAACACAACACCGGCCAATGTGCCGACAGCTCCGACCATCACCCCGGACATCAGAAAAACCCGTTGAACCCCCCCGCGGGATAGTCCCATTGTGCGTAAAATGGCAATATCTTTGGCTTTATCCTGAACCAACATAATCAAACCCGATATCATATTAAAGGCTGCCACGACAATGATCAAAGTTAAAATCAAAAACATGACATTCCGCTCTACTTCAATTGCATTAAAGAATGCCTGATTAGTATGTCGCCAATCATAGACACGCACACCGGACGGCA
>JAFTEW010000028.1 GCA_017453485.1 Alphaproteobacteria bacterium
ATATTTTTAAAAATGTAATTACTTAGTAATTATAAAATAAATAAGTAATTACTTTGTTATTATTTTCTTGCTTTTTATTCCGGATCCTTGTATAACTTTAAAGTGTTTGATGCTAAACAGGAGGTCTCTATGAGAAAAAAAGCACAATTGGATAGTCCGATTATCTTTGAAAATGAAAATCCGAAAAGAGTTTGGTGGAAAAATAAGTATTTTTGGATTTCCGCTTTATTCGGAATGGGGTGGTTTACCTTTATTATTCATTATTTAAGCGTTTCAGCATGGTGGCAAAATCGATTTGAATTAGCACCGGCTGAGTTAATTGGCGGACTAAGCGGATTGGCGCTGCCAATGGTTGTTTTTTGGCTTATTTGTGCTTATTTTGATAGAACGGATCAAATGGAATCGGAGGCCCAAACATTAAAAGCTTATTTAAATGAATTGGTTTATCCGACGGAAGAGGGGGCTATTTATACCCGAACACTAACGGATGCATTGCGACTTCAAATTAAGGAATTTCGTTCTGTTTTTCAGGAAGTGAATGAAGAAACACAAGCCGTTCGTGATGATTTAAAGCGGTGGGTGCGTGATTTAAGTGCCATTATCAAACACGCAAATACAAAAACGATTGCTTCCATTCGGGAAATTGCCCGTCATATTCAAAATATTGCGGCGGCTACGGAAATGGCCAATCAGCAAGCAGAAAAAAGTTCTAATCTTTTCTCGGAACAGGCCGCTATATTAGAACGGGTTGTCGGTGGAACGGTTCGGTCAACACAGGCCTTAACACAAACGCTTGAAAATAATATTCAAGATATGAAATCATTATCCGGTGAAATCAATAATATAAATGCTCAAACAACCAAATCTGTTGAAAAATCAACACAGGTGATGATGAATTTGAATCAAAGTGGTGCTAAAATAGAAGAAGCCATTAATTTATATGAAAATAGTGCCAGACAACAGAATGCCCGATTGTTTGGTAATTTAGAAAAAGTTTTATCTGTCTTTCGGGCTCATGGTGATTTGTTGGAACAAGAAGTAGAGCGCACAACCAATCGATTAACAACTGTTGAAGGTATTTTGAAAACGCAAGCAACAACCCTTTTCGGTGTTGCCGATAAGGCTATCCAAAAAGTAGATGAAACCGCTTTGGCTCTCGGGACGACACGGGAAGAATTATTGGGGGCTCTGGATACTTTTAAGAGTGAAGCCAAGCAGGTCACACAACAAATTGAAAAGGCCGGTGAAAAGGTCACCTATGCTCCGGTTGTTAGGCAAATTCAAACAGATAATTTATTGCAGGAAGCCAGTTCTATTTTGGCACATTTACAAGAATATTCGGTGGATATGGCTCATTTATTTACACCAAAAGCGGAAGAAAATCTTTGGGAACGGTACTATAATGGTGATAAAACAGTCTTTATGCGGCATATTAAATCCGAATTAAGTGCTTCAAAATACAAAAAATTAAAAGAACTATATCAGTCTGATCCGGCTTTCCGGGAATCGGTAGATAAATATATGGAAGCCTTTGAAACAATGACGCAAACATTGGATAAAGAAGATGACAGTAAATTGTGGATGAGTATTGTCATCGGATCAGATGTCGGCCGTCTTTACATGGTTTTAGCCGATGTTTTGAAAGGAAAAAACAATGCGCATTAAGTTGGTAAAAATCGGTAATTCAATCGGAATCCGTCTACCGAAAAGTGTTTTGAAAGCCTGTGAATTTGAATCCGAAGTTGAATTAACTGTTCAGGATAAAACCGTTTTATTATCGGTGCCGAAAGAAGGACGAACAGCGTGGTTTGAACTATTTCAGGAAAGCGTGAAGCAAAAACCGATTAAGGAAAAAGGAGAATGGGAATGGTGAAACGGTTTGACGTGTATGCTTGTGAGACAAAAAATCAGATCCGCCCTTGTGTTATTTTATCACCGGATGAAATGAATGCAACATTACCATATGTTTTGGTCGCACCGATTACAACGGTCGAGCGATTGTTTCCCTGCCGGGTTGGGGTTCGATTAAAGGGAAAGCAGGGACAGGTTGCTTTGGATATGATACGTAGTATTTGGAAAGCGCGTTTAAAAGAAAAAATGGGAACGCTACCGGACAATTCCCGACAGGAAATCGGGGATATATTGAAGCGTATGTTTGAACTTTAATGATTGAAACGATAACAGGCTATTGCGGCAATTGCTGCTGTTTCGGCTCTTAAAATTGTGTTTCCCATGTGCCAAAATGATGTTTGATGACGACTAAACAAGTCTAATTCATCCGGGGACCAGCCCCCTTCGGGTCCGATACATAAAGCCGGTGTTTTTTCAGAAAATTTCGGTGTTTGTTCTTGACCGCGTTCGGCCAGGCAAATCGGCTGAGCAGACGAGGGTAGGGTATGCCATAAATCGGTTAATTTGATCGGTTCATGAAGTGTCGGAATGGTCAGACGTTCACATTGTTCGGCCGCTTCAATTAACAATCGGTTGGTCCTTTCCGAATTTATTTTGGAAACGACCGTTCGTTCCGTTATCAAAGGGTAAATATCGGAAACACCTAATTCCGTTGCCTTTTGAAAAACAAAATCCATCGGTTCTTTTTTAATCAAGGCCGGACAAAGTATCAAAGATTCATTTATTATTTGAGGTTTAGTTTGCTTGGTTAAAATTAATTGATTCTTCTTTTTTTCAAGAAGTTGTATGGTTGCTGACCATTCACCATCTCGACCATTGAAGAGCAGAACAGAATCACCAATCTGTCGGCGCATTACATGCAGCAGATAATGTGCTTGTAATTCAGAAAGTTGAATAGTTTCTTTTTCGGAAAGATTTTGGGATACGAATAATCGAATCATTTGTCGCTTATCCGTAATAAAATAGATGTCACATCATCCGGCGGTGGCGGCGGAGCAAATTCAAAAAAGGCGTTCATAATTTCTCGAAGTGCTACTTGAACATTCGGATTTTTTACATATTTATCAACGATTTTTTTGAAACCGACTTCCCCTAGGCGTTCCCCATTGACAGAAGGAGATTCTGTTAAGGCGTCGCTATACAGAAATAAGGTATCCCCCGGCGCCATTTGAATGGTGTGTTCAGCGTAGGATGCTTCACGCATAATACCGAGTGGAATACCGGATGTATCCAACAATTTTGTTTTACGGCCCGAATGCCAAAATGGGGAAGGTGCATCTGCCCCGGCATAGTGAAGTGTTCGTTTTTTCGGGTCATAAATCCCAAAAAAGAAAGTAGCAAATTGTCCGCGCGGCAACAAATCAAATAAGCGACTATTAAGTGTTTTTAAAAATTCGGCCGGTGAATTGATCTTCTTTTTATCCATTTGGGCAATAATTCCATGTAAACGGAACGTATTTAAGGCTGAAGCCACCCCATGTCCGGAAAAATCACACAAATAGATTCCCAATAATTCCCCCCGAATGGGAAACATTTGCCAATAATCCCCCCCAAGCATGGAGGATGGCTCAAAATACTGAGCAAATTTAATATGGAACTGTTTACCAAATTCAGCAATATGATCCGGATGCGGGAGCATATCAACCTGCATTCGGCGAGCGCTTTGCATTTCTGTTTCAATCTGATCTAATTGATGGCGCAGATTGTAAATTAAAATTCGGTTTTCCAAATGAACCTTAACCCGGGCAAAAAATTCCAAAGGATTGATGGGTTTTGTAATGAAATCCGTAGCACCGGAACTAAATGCTTTCTCACGCATTTCCCGCGTGTCAGAGGCTGTTTGAACCAATACCGGAATATGTTTTGTTTCTGGGGCAGATTTCAGGTGGTATAAAACTTCCTGACCATTCATCCGGGGCATGGTAATATCCAAAATAATTAAGTCCGGCTTAAATGATAAAACTTTGTGGAGGCCTTCTATCCCATCTGCTGCCAGTTGAATTTGAGTGATCCCGGCTACATTTAGCAACCGTGTCAAAACGGCTTGATTGCTGGGATTGTCCTCCATTACCAATACACGACATTGGGATAAGTCCGGATCATCCATCGGGGTGTCCGATTCATAGCGATCTTCGGCCATTGATTCGGCAGCCACCGGATGTTCAATGCGATCATGCAGTAAAAATGATAGAGTCACCTCACGGCCAAAATCATCAATGGTGCAAGAATCCGCAATACCGGCAATCAAGCGTAATCCTCGGCCGGATTTTGCCTGAGGGGCTGGTTGATCTGTTCTTTGAACTGTTGGAACGGATGTATAACCGGCCCCCTCATCTTTAATTTTGATTTCCAGGCGTTCATCGTTCCAACTAGCCCAAAGACTCATGGATTTTTGAGCATAAGTCGGGTCATTTAATCGTTCGTTCAGAAGATGAGCATACTCAATAAAATCACGGGCTGATTGACGTAAATTACTGGATAATTGTAAATTACCATGAATCAGACCGTTGACAATTGACTCATGTAGAGCCAGATGAATACTTTCGGCCAACGTTTTGGAAAAGAATAGGCGCTTTTGCAGGGCTGTTGTAAAAATACGAGCAATGTCACAAGCGTAAATAATGGGACAGGTCATCAATAAGCCCAAGACCTCTAAATCATCTGTATGGGTATGTTGAACGGCAAAATTAACAATCGAATCATCCAAAGCATTCGCATCTATGACGCTGCTGATTGGCGCATTCATCAGGTGTAACAAATTTTCCTCGGACAAAGAACCTGATAAGACGGACAATTGTTCCGGAAAGACATTTCGGTGAAGCATCCCTTCGGTCAAAAAAGGCTTTTTGGAATCGGGCCATGGCGCAAAATCAGCCAGTTGTGCAATCCGCAACACATGGTTCAGCGTGACATCCTGACCGATTAAAAATGTATTTTTCATAAAGGCTCCTTAACCAAACAAGTAAGGAGTATAACGGTCGAAACAGTGTGTGTCAAGCAAAAAGAATACTCTGTTCCCGGCATAAAAAAAGATGTTGCAAAAAAAAGAAAAAATAGATATAGTGCCCGCATGTATAGAATCTTCTTGTTTTTGGGAATGATATTAGTTGTCGGTAAAGGATATGCCGCTGATATTCAATGGCCGACGGTGGCTAATATAAAATCAACCGGTGTTGCAGATATGTATGAACGTCCCTATTCTTTGATGGAAAATGAGGTGGATAAGACAAAATTATATCGTAATACGGGTGCATTGGTTGGTGTCGGTATCGGCACAATGGCTTTTTTATACACGATGCCGTCCAGTTTCACAAATTGGGATAATGATGACCATAAAAGTCCCGGTTCTAAATGGTGGGACAATGTATCCCGTGAACCTGTTTGGGATAAAGATGACATCTTCCTGAATTATGTGACACATCCTTATGCCGGTGCCATTTACTATATGGGGGCTCGTTCTGCGGGTGCCAATGCCGGATATTCATTTTTGTATTCATTCGCTTTGTCAACATTCTTTTGGGAATACGGAATAGAGGCTTTTGCCGAAAGACCATCTGTTCAAGATTTAATCGTGACCCCGGTTGCCGGGTCTTTATTGGGCGAAGGGTTTTATTTGGCCAAGCGCCATATTCGGGAAAATGATAATCAGTTATGGGGATCAACAAAATTAGGGAAAACAGCCGTCTTTTTGATGGATCCGATTACGGAAATAACAGATTGGTTGTTTGATCCATCAATGCAAAAGAAATCTCTTTCCTTTTCATCACAACCTCTTATTACTCGTCACGGCGGTATTGGATACGGGTTGCAAATGCAGGTTCCGTTTTAATTCGGTTTGACTTTTGTCCGGATATGCTTTACCATTTTGGTAGAGGAGGTGCCTATGGAAAGCAAAATTAAAGATGAAGTTGATACATCGGATACTGGTCATCAATTGATGGATTTATATAATAAAAATAAATCAAGCGATCATTTAAGAGCACCCTGTTCCGTATTTTCTTCACGGGATAAAACACCGAAAGAAAAATGGATAGAAGCCGAACAAAAACGATTGGCTGCCCGGCTGTTGGAACCTGCTCAAATCAAGAAAATAGAACGGTTAAGACCGGATAAAGTTTTCGAACAAAAAAAGATAGAAGAGTTAATCGGACATCCGCATGAAGATCCGACCTGTTTTACCATGGCAATGGCGGGTTCTCCGTTTATCGGGACGGTTGAAATGTCCAACGGTTTGAATTTATCCGTCAATATGGGATTAACATGCCATATTCATTGGTCCGGCGGAGCCTTGCAGGCACTTTCCTATTCCTTGGGGGAGGCAGAGCCGGTTTACCAATTTAAATCGAATCAAGTTTCCGTTGAAATTACCAACTTGAAAACAAAAGAACAATGTCATGTATTACATCCGGAATATCAATTGATGGTTCGACCGATTTATGCGGACGGAAAAACAAGGGAAGGATATTTGGTTTCTTGGGCAGATACGTTTAAAATGGGGGCATATCCCTGGGAGAACGGGTATCAGGAAAATTTTGAAATTCGCAATGTGACCCCGCCGGACGGAGCCTTTCAATATCTGAAAACCCGTGGAGAACTTGGCCATGTTATTTGGCCGCAGCATATGAGGCAGGTTTTTGCCGCTATTCAAAAAGAATATGATGTCAGCCAACAAAGCGGACAAAATGGATTGCCGATTTTTACCCGCTTTGATCCATCCGGTAAAACCAGGGGTAAAATGCATGCAACGGCCTATGCCGACGGAATATCCCGTTTTGCCGGCGGTTGGTTTGAAATTCCGAATGTGGTCTATGTGCGGGGCGGTATGCGCAAGGCTCTTGGCAATATCAATCCTTTTCCGGCACTGCCGAAACCAAATCCGTTAACACTGATCCGACAACCAGTCAGACAAATATCCGCCATCGGAAAAGAAAGACAGAGAGATACCTAAAATTATTTAGAAATAATCATTAACGGCACAATCATTTCTTTGGCGGTTAATCCGGCATGAGAACTGAGAAATTCTGGACCGGAAACGCCCTCAAGCACCCGATGGCGCAAAACTTTATCGGCAGTTGCAATGATCAGATAATCCCCTAAAAATTCAGTTATTTTAGGATGTTGTTTTCCGGGACCAAACAAACCCTTTTGCCGTGCTATATCACTTTTAATCAACATAAAATCATCGGAAAAATAACGGTGGAATGAATCAACTAATTGTTGCTCTTTATTCGGCTTTAAGAAAACAGAATAAACCCGGTCATCCATGTTAAGCGGAACTGCCAAGCAATCCGTAAAATCCGGGTAATCATTGATGTAAATAATTTTCTTAATCGGGGTGTGTCCGTGATCAGCCGAAATAATGACGGTTGTATCCGATAAAGAAGCGCAAAGATTTCGAATAGCCAGGTTTATTTGTTTTATCAAAGAAAGGCTTTCGGGGCTGTAAGTGCCGGTATGGTGGCAGGTATGGTCCGGTTCCGGCCAATATGCCAGAATAAATTGTTGTCCGGGTTGCCTCGTTTGTTTTCGAATGCGGGCGCACTGTTCAGTGAAGGTGACCGCCCCGGTCTGTCGGATTTTCTGTGGGAAGATTTCAGTGCAGGTAACAGATGTTTTTCCTTGGAGAATTTGTTTGAAAATATGGGTATAGGGTAGTTCTTTTTCTCCCGTGATTTGTGTCTGTTCTCCGGTAAAACTATCCCGGCCGGTAAACAGTTCAATATAACGATTTTGATTGGCAAAGTAGGGTGACCAACCGACCCATCCGTGACAGACCGGCGGTAAAGCAGAATAATAAGTTGTTGTAGCGGCTGTTGTTGTTGGTGGAAAAACGGATGACAGTGAATCAACTATGTGCCGACGTAAAAAGGCATTTTTAGGTAGGGCCTGTTGAATCAGGTCTAATCCTAAACCGTCCAAAATCCATAACACAACATTTTTGGGTTTGTGCCGAAGTGATTTTTTTAAGATGGGTAGAGCCGTATAACTTGTTGGAATACCATAATA
The DNA here is from genome assembly GCA_017453485.1 of Alphaproteobacteria bacterium. Taxonomy (GTDB): domain Bacteria; phylum Pseudomonadota; class Alphaproteobacteria; order CAAHEQ01; family UBA3637; genus CALXZG01. The sequence goes on from JAFTEW010000028.1 coordinate 7,918, forward strand.
ATTTAAAATAGTATTCGGAATTCCCAAGATGGAGTGTGTGTAATCGGGCCAAAAAACAGACTGAGACATAGATGATACCTCCCAACATATTATCGTATCTGTTGAAAATAAAAAATTCAAGAAAAATATGATTGTATTTTGTAAAAGATTTTTATATGATAACCTCCCAGAGGTAAATAATGATGAATTTTAAATTAAAAACCGGTAAGTCTGTCACTTTGCGTCAGGCAGAGATGTCGGATTACGAATCGGTAAATCTGTATCTGAATAAGATAGCAACCGAAACAATCTATACACAATACTATCCGGGACGGTCGGTTGCAACGCCGGATCAGTTTCAAAAAGATATTCAAAATAATTTATACTGTTTGGCCCGGGATGAGGAAAAAATCATCGGAGCCGTTTCTGCCAAAGTTTTAGAGCCAAATCACCCATGGAAAAATAAAATCTGTCGATTTGGTGTGCATGTTTTAAAGGCCTATCAAAATCAAGGATTGGGTAATCAATTGATGGTTGTTTTGGAGGAATGGGCTAAAAATCGGCAATTACATAAGATTGAAGCCGTTGTTAGAGATGAAAACAGGCAGGCGTTGGCCCTATATATCAAACATGGTTTTATTATAGAAGGATTTCGCCATGACACAGCCCTGATTGATGGGGTATGGCATGGCGATTATGATATCGGTAAGGTTTTGGATTAGGGGTTCTTATACACCGTCAAATTTAATATCAACGGCAACGGCCTCCATTTCAAAGCATTCGATGACATCCCCGACTTTGATGTCATCATAATTTTCAAAACTGACACCACATTCAAAGCTTTCTTTGACCTCTTTCACATCATCTTTAAAGCGTTTGAGTTGAGACAAGGCCCCTGTGTAAATGACGATATCATTGCGTAAAATCCGGACTTTGGCTCCGCGTTTAATCAAGCCTTCCTTAACCATACAACCGGCAACCTTGCCGACCTTGGAAATCGAAATAACCTGACGCACTTCGGCATAGCCCAAAATCTTTTCTTTCATTTCGGGTTCCAATAAACCGGCAACTGCTTTTTTCATATCGTCAGCGACATCATAAATAATTGAATAATAACGAATATCAACATTATCTCGTTTGGCGATTTCACGTGCACCGGCGTTGGCCCGCACATTAAATCCGATAATAATGGCGTGTGAAGCCCGCGCCAATGTCACATCAGATTCATTAATGGCACCGACGCCGCTATGTAAAACATGAACCTTAACTTCGTTATTTTTAATGCGGCCTAAAATACCATTTAAAGCCTCAACAGATCCTTGAACATCACCCTTAACCAAAACGGGCAATTCTTTGATTTCACCGGCCTTGATTTGGGCCAACAGGTTTTCGGCAGTGCTGATCTTTTTGACCTGCAAAGATTCACGATATTTGCGTTCCCGATAGGCGGAAACTTCGCGGGCTTTGCTTTCATCATCCACGACAATGAAATCATCACCGGCAGATGGGACTCCCTGCAAGCCAATAACCTCAACCGGTTCGGCCGGGGTGGCTTCTTTGACACGTTGACCTTTATCATTGAATAGAGAACGAACCCGTCCCCATTCCCGACCGCATACAAAAACATCTCCGATTTTAAGAGTTCCTTTTTGAATCAAAACGGTTGCAACCGATCCGCGGCCTTTTTCCATACGGGCTTCAACCACGACACCTTCGGCAGAACGATGAGCCGAAGCCTTTAAATCCAAAATTTCGGCTTGCAATAAGATGGCTTCAATTAATTTTTCCAGATTGAGTTTCTGTTTAGCAGATACTTCAACTTCCAAAACATCACCACCCATAGATTCAACGACGACTTCATGTTGTAATAAATCCATGCGGACTTTCTGTGGATTGGCCCCCGGCACATCTATCTTGTTGATAGCAACAACAATCGGAACACCGGCCGCCTTAGCATGGTGGATAGCCTCAATTGTTTGGGGCATGACGCTATCATTGGCCGCAACAACAAGCACCACCAAATCGGTCACTTTGGCTCCGCGGGCCCGCATGGCTGTGAAGGCTTCATGACCCGGTGTATCAATGAAGGTCACCTTTTGCCCGTTGGCCAGTTTAACCTGATACGCACCGATATGTTGGGTAATCCCACCGGATTCACCGGCTGCCACATGAGTAGATCGCAAAGCATCCAGCAAGGAGGTTTTACCATGGTCAACATGACCCATAACCGTCACAACCGGTGGTCGAGTCGCCATATCAGCCGGATCATCATCGGTGACTTTTAAATTGTCTTCCACATCGGATTCGGAAACGCGTTTGGCTTTATGGCCCAAATCAGCCACAACCAATTCCGCCGTATCGGCATCAATTGTTTGTGTAATTGTGACCATCATACCCAGTTTCATCAACGTTTTAACGACGGTTGCTCCTTTCTCACTCATCCGGTTGGCTAATTCTTGGACCGTGATTGTTTCCGGAATGATGACTTCACGTACGATTTTTTCCTGTGGTTTCTGAGCTGCCAAGAATTTTTGACGTTCTTTTTCTTGGGCACGCCGAATGGATGCTAAACTTCGACGATGCGGACGCATACCGTTGTTATCGTTGTCATCATCATCATCACCGCCCATTGGAACATTGCGCAGAGAACTCATATTAAACTTGTTGGCACGGCGTTGTTCAAAGGTATTTTTGTGTGGGCGTTCTTCCACATCCCGACGGGAAACGTCTTCCCGATCTGAAAACTTTTTGTCATGCCCGGTTTCTTTTAGGGAATTATCTGCTTCCGCTTTAGCCGCTTTTTTGGCTTCCTTTTCGGCCTTGGCCTTGGCATCGGCTTCTTCTTTTTGGCGGCGTTTTTCATTTTCCAAACGGAGTTGTTCGGCTTTTTGACGACGGGCTTCCTCTTCCTGACGGGCGTGTTCGGCAACCCGTTGGGCTTCTTGAACCAATTTTAATTTTTGGGAGGCATTTTGCGTCATGACAGCCGGTTTTTGTTCAGTATTAAAAACCCGTTTTTTACGGACCTCAACCTGAACACGACCGGGCCCGGCCGCCGGTCGGACTTTGTTTCCCAGGGAAAGCGTTTTTCCCGATAATGTTAATGTTTTCTTTTCTTCTGCCATAGTTTTATCCTTTCTGTTCCGCACTTTTTAAGTAAAGATCCAGTTTATGGGCGACCGATGCCGCCTGTGTTGATAATGTTCCATTCAAGAGAGCAATATGTACGATATCTCCGCCGCCGATGATCTGTCCCATCTCCGATCGATTTAAAAAAGTATAAATCGGAAAAGCATCATCAGATCTGAAAATTTTACTTTGTTCCCGCTCGGAGGCATCCGATGCTTCAAAGGCCACCGTGATTGATTGTTGTTCAACGGCTTTTTTAACGGCTTCGAAGCCGAAAACGAGTAATCCCGCTTTGCGGCAAAGAGACATCAAATTTAAACAACGCCCCTTTAACAGAGCTACGACCTTATCTTCCAAATCATCGGGAATGGTGACCGTTCCTTTGGCGGCCTTATAAAAAAGGCGTTTGGTAATGGCTTGGTGCAAAAGCAATTTATCTGCTTTGAGCCAAAAGCCGCGGCCCGGTAATTTTTCTGCTACGTCAAAAACGATGATCCGACCGGGTGCAGATACAAATCGCAGCATATCCGAACGAGGTGTTTCCTCTTTGGTGACAAAGCAAGTCTTCGTGCCGGTGTCCCCGGCACGTCGCCTGTTTTTGTGATTGTGTTTAAAGTTTTCCTTCTTCAAACCAATGCTCCCGTGCTTTCATAATCAAAGCATTTGCCGTGTCGGTATCCATATTTTTTTCACCGACGATTTCAAGTAATTCGTCGCTGGCCAAGTCGGCAAAATCATCCAGTGTTTTAATACCGGCATTGCCCAAAGCGGCAACCATATCCAGCGTCAGGCCTTCCATATTTTTCAGGTCATCACTGATATTTTGTTCTTCAATTTGTTTGGTCAGAGTATCTTGTTTGGCCACCAGGTAGGCCTTGGCTCGATTTTGTAATTCTTCGGCTAAACTTTCATCAAAGCCTTCAATACCGGCCAGTTCATCCAAAGCAATATAGGCGATATCTTCAACCTTGGCAAAACCTTCTTGAATCAGAATACGAGCCATCATATCATCAATGTCCAAAGCCTGCATAAACAAGTCAACCCGTTCTTTTGTTTCGGCTTCACGATGCTCTGCTTCCTGGGCTTCGGTCATCATATCAATATGCCAACCGGTCAATTGACTGATCAATTTAATGTTTTGTCCCCGACGACCGATAGCCAATGATAATTGCTCTTCATTTAAAACAACTTCAACGTTGCCGGCTTGTTCATCAATAACGATTTTCAAAACTTCGTTTGGAGCCAAGGCGTTGATAATGAAAGTTGCCGGATCGGCAGACCACAAGACAACATCCACTTTTTCCCCCTGTAATTCGGTGACAATGGCCTGTACCCGGACACCTCGCATACCGATACAAGCGCCGCGAGCATCCACCGTCGAATCCTTGGAGTAAACGGCGATTTTAGCCCGAGACCCCGGATCGCGAGCCACCCCTTTAATCTCAATTGTTCCATCGTAAATTTCGGGAACTTCTGCCGTAAACAGAGCCGCTAAGAATTGCGGATGCGAACGGGTTAAGAAAACCTGCGGCCCGCGTACTTCACTGCGCACATCCAAAACCAAAGCCCGAATACGATCGCCAACGCGGTATGTTTCCCGGGGTATCAATTCATCCCGGCGAAGCATAGCTTCCACGTGGCCGGCTTCAACGATCAAATTACCGTTTTCAACCCGTTTAACAATTCCGTTGACGATTTGGCCTTTTTTATCCTTCATTTCATTGTATTGACACATCCGTTCGGCATCACGCACTTTTTGGGTAATGACTTGTTTGGCGGTTTGAGCCGCAATGCGTCCGAAATCCATCGGGGGTAATAAATCAATAATTTCATCCCCTATTTTCAAGGTTTTATCTTTTTTATGAGCCTCAGCCTCAGAAATTTGGGTAAATTCATCTTCAACCGTTTCAACAACCGTCAAATAACGAGCCATTTGAATGGCACCGGTGTTCGGATCAATTTTGGTGCGAATATCATATTCCGGACCGTATTTTGAACGACCGGCCTTAGAAATACCTTGCTCCATAGCCTCTAATACTGCGGCTTTATCGATGTTTTTTTCGCGGGCGAGAATATCCGCCATTTGAATTAGTTCCGGTCTGGGTAAAGTTGAAACTTGCATAATTATTTTCCTTTCTTTTCGTTTTGATGTTTTGCAATCAGTTCATCCGTTAAAATTAACTTAGCTTTGGCAATGTCGGCAAACGGAACCGTCATTTCGTGCCCTTCAAATTCAAAAACAACAGATTCGGTTTCTGTTAATCCCTTTAACCGACACTTAAAACGTTTGCGTCCGTTGATTTCATGAAACAATTCGATTTTAGCCTCATCGCCGGCAAAGCGGGCATAATCGGATGCACGAAGCAATGGTCGATCCAAACCTGGAGAAGAAACTTCCAGCGTATAACGGCTATTAATCGGATCTGATACGTCCAGCAAAGCCGAAACTGTGCGGCTGATATCCGCGCAATCATCAACCGTCATATCAACCCTATCTTTTCGTTCGGCCATAACCTGCAATACTTTTGTTTCGTTCCCGATCAGGGCTACACGAACCACTTCATAACCCATATCGGCCAATGAAGGCGTGATTTCCCGTTCTATCTGTTGACATATGTCCATCCTGTTGTCCCTTTTTCTAATAAAAAAAGCGGGGCTTTTCAGTCCCACCCTCTGAAAACTTTTTGAGAATGTGGACTCTTTATACACCATTACCAAATGAAAATCAAGTCTTTTTTTGTTTTTTTCCATTTTTTTTGCGATTCGATGAAATTTTATTGCAAAAAAGATTTCTTTGTGCCACAAATAAGGCATCATTGTTTTAGATAAAGGAGAAATACTATGCCATTACCCAAACCGCCAAAGTTGTTCCGTATTCGATCAGAAGCAACGGTTTCTGAGCCCAAAGCAGAAAATACCATTTCTGAACCGATAACTGAGGAAAATCGGGTATGGTCTCCATCTTCAATGCCGACACCGCCGGTCACGGATTTTGTGCCGGAACCCGTTGAGGCCAAAGAAGAACAAACAGCTTTTGTGCCGGAACCGGCTGAGGAAACGGCGACAGAACAAGTGTCGGAATCGGAACAAATCGCTTCGGAAAATGTGACCGAACAGGCTTTTGTCCCCGAACCGACAGAAGTTCCGTCTCCAAATTCTTTCACATCGTCGGAGCAGAATGCACCGCAAACGCCGCCGGAACCGGAAGATTTTTCCCGCTACGCCAGACCGACCATCACTCAAATGACAGAGGTAGAATCTGTGCCGGAGCAATCTGTTGCAACAGAAGAGGATGTATCTGAAACGGTTAGTGAGTCAACCGAAAATGATGCCATTGTGGCGGAAAAAGCACCGGAAGAAGAAACAGAAGTACCGGAAACTTCTGTGAAAGCGGATTCCGTTGAGGCTACCGAAGTTGTTGAAAAATCAGTAGAACAAACAGATGGGGAAGAAACAAAGGCGGAAGATTTGGGAAATGATTCGTTCAGTCCGATTGAACGTTATTTCCCGCCCAACCAAAAAGTGGTGCGGGCACCATCCGTTAGCTCCGTTCCGTTTTCAGATATTTGGTATACGGCTGAAAAAATTGCCTATATTCGGGATAAGTCAACCAAATTTGCTTTGGTGCCGTTTGTGACGGATGACCTGGAAGAATTCTATAAGGCTTTGGAACAAGGCTATACCGGTCAATCCAGTTATGCCATTCGTTTCGCCGGTGAGTCCTATCGTGTGGAACGGATTATTACGTTAAGCGGTGCTCAGTATAACTGCCGTAAAATGCCGGGGAGTGTGCCGGATATTTATACTTTGGGATTACCGAAACATGTGGTGGATTACTTATTAACCTTAACACATGAATCCGGATTGATTTTGTTTGGCGGTCCGACGGGTATGGGAAAAACAACATCGGCATCGGCATTGATGAAAAAGTTCCTGGAAATGGAAGGTGGCTTTATGTACACGATTGAGGATCCGCCGGAAATGCCTTTGGACGGTTTATATCATGCAAAGAATGGTGGTTTGGGTCTTTGCAAGCAATGCCCCGTGGATAATGAACGGTGGGGGGATGGTATTAAGTCTGCTCTCCGGTCTCGGCCGCGATATATTTTGGTCGGTGAAATCCGGACGCCGGAAACAGCATCACAGGTGCTGCGGGCTGCAACATCGGGACACTTGGTGTTTTCGACTATTCACGCCAGCACGGTGGAGGATGCTTTGGAATCTCTGATTAAATATGCTTCGGGTGCCGGTTTGACGGAAAGTTTGGCGGCGGACTTATTGGCGCGCGGTATTTTAGCGGTTATCCATCAAAAATTGGAAGGTTCAACCGTTTTACGGCCGGTCCTGACAACAGCATTTGCTAATCCGCATCTGACGGGTGGTGACCAAATGCGCAGTTTGATTCGAAGTAATAACATCAATTTACAAACTTTGGTGGAAGCCCAATCCAGTCGGTTGTTCCAAGGACGTCCGTTATTTGGGGACGGGGAAGCCGATTAAAGGACAACGGTTCTTTCAAAAAAAGGGGGACTTCCCCCTTTTTTTCAATCCCGACGCCATTGGCGCAGGTAGGCATAAAAGCGATTTCTGTCCTTGGCATGCGCCAGTTTACGATCAATAAAACCGTTATAGTCGCGACGTAAGGCTATCGGGCCGAAATCCGGTAATTCAATATCGACGCTTTCGCCGACGCGAATGTTCCGTAAAGCCGGATCAAAGCACTTTTTATTGATAAATTTATGTAATGACCGTTCAATCAAGCAAAAGTTGGAAAAAACATTTCGGCCCCCGCCGGACAGCGGAATAATATGATGCACGTCAAAGCCGTGAGGAACCCGTCCTTTGGCAGCCCGATCCAGGTTAATGACATCGGCATATTTGTCTAATAACCCCTGTTTATACAGCCAACGCACAAAGACCTGATTTAATTTACGATGCGTAAACTGTTTGCGTAATTGCTTGGTTATTTCCGGCGGTTGTAGGGTAAAATGGATTGTCATGTTCAGCCAGCTTTCAATGTTTGTAATTCCGTATCTTTTCGGAATAAATACAGCAAAATACGAAGGGCCTGTCCCCGCGGACTGGTTAAAGTGGGATCAAGGGATAAAACGGTTTGAGCATCTTTGGTTGCTGTCCACAATAGGTCATTTTGAATGGTTGGGTCCGCCATTTTAAAAGACAGTGCCCCGCTTTGGCGAGCACCCAATAGTTCCCCGGCACCACGCAATTTTAAATCCTCTTCCGCCAGGATAAAACCATCATCCGTTTCCCGCATAACGGCCAGTCTTTTTCGGGCGGTTTCCGTTAAACGGGGACCGTGTAATAAAATGCATTGAGAAGCGGTTGATCCCCGGCCGACCCGGCCCCGTAACTGGTGTAATCCGGCCAAACCGAAACGTTCGGCCTGTTCAATGACCATAATGGTCGCCGTTTTAACATCAACGCCGACTTCAATGACGGTCGTTGCAACCAAAACATCTAAATCTCCACGGATAAAGTGATTCATAACCGAATCTTTTTCCGGTCCCTTCATTTGTCCGTGAATTAAGCCGACCCGGTCACTAAATGTTTTTTGAAGTTCCTGAAAGCGTTTTTGTGCTGCCATCAGGTCAGAGGCCCGGGATTCTTCCACCAAGGGACAAATCCAGTAAGCCTGAACACGGGAAGGGGATGTTTCTATGCGTTTCTTTAATCTGTTTACTAATTCTGAAATTTTAGAAGTCGGCATGACGCTTGTTTCAATCGGTTGTCGGCCGGACGGTTTCTCATCCAGACGGGAAACATCCATATCACCATAAACGGTTAATGCCAGGCTGCGTGGGATAGGGGTTGCCGTCATAACAAGTAAATTAACACCCTTTTCTTTTTGAACCAGTGATAAGCGTTGGCGAACACCGAATTTGTGTTGCTCATCAATAATAACCAGGCCTAAATTTTTAAAGCGAACCGTTTCCGTCAACAAGGCATGTGTCCCGATTAAGATATTAATTTTTCCGCTTTCTAAATCGCTTAAAACGGATAAACGCTGTTTTCCTTTTTCCCGGCCGGTCAACAAACCGACAGTCAGGCCCAGCGGTTGACACAGGCGAGCAATTTTATCAAAATGCTGACGGGCCAAGATATCAGTCGGTGCCATTAAAGCCGATTGGATGCCGGCTTCGGAGGCGGTTATCATCGCCAACAAGGCCACAATGGTTTTGCCACTGCCGACATCACCTTGCAGCAAGCGGGTCATCCGTTCGGAAGAATCCATATCCCGTTGAATTTCAATCAAAACACGTTCCTGGGCAGATGTCAGTTGAAAGGGCAGTTGTTCACGTAATTTGGCTGTCAAATTGCCGGTACCTCGAATCGGCAGACCGGCATACTTTTTATTTTGTGCCCGAACCAAAAGTAAGGCCAATTGGTTGGCTAAAATTTCGTCATAGGCTAACCTAAGCCGAGCCGGGTGAGTCGGTAATAAATCCGATTGATTCTTAGGGGAATGAACCTGCTCTATCGCATTTTTCCAAAAGGGTAGGCGGTGTTTGGCCTGAAAAGCCGAATCAAGCCACTCGGGTAATTCGGGCAATGTGGTCAATAGGGGAGTTAGTAAGTGACGGATACGCTTGCTGGTGACACCTTGGATCTGCGGATAAATAACCTCAAATTCCGGAATCTGATTTCGATTTTCTGCCATATAGTCGGGATGTAGTATTTTTAGACCGAAGGCTGTCCGATCAATTTTACCGGATACCCAAAGTGTTTTACCGATGGGGTATTTTGTTTGCAGATAACTTTTGTGGTAATTGAAAAAGATTAATTCCAAAGGGTGATCAAAAGCTTGGCATTGAATACGATAGGGAACCCGTTTATTCGCTGGAATCTGATGTGTTATAATCGTGACTGACAGGGTGCCGTATGTACCGGAAATGACATCCGATAAATGCCTGATTTCAGGGCGGTGTATGACTCCTGTCGGCAAATGCCATAGAACATCCGCCATTGTCGGTCCGCACAGGCGCTCAATCAATTTACCTAATTTCGGACCGATACCGGGTTGGGCCGTTACGGAAGCAAACAAGGGATTCAAAACGGCCGGTCGCATTCTTACCTTTTCTTTCCAGCGGATTTTTTAGCGGATTTTTGCGCTGGTTTATTTGGTTTTTGTTGTACGGGACGAAGTGGTTTTAAATATGTGCCATCATACATTTTTAAACCACCGTCTGCAAAAACGACAGACCGAAAAATCGGTAAGTGCGTAAATGAATCTAACACGGCCCCGCAAGATTCCTGGGGATTACTTCGTTGTTCAGAATAGGCCCGAAATTTTGATTCGGCATATTCACGATAGCCTTGCTGTTCGGCTTCGGCCGTCAGGGCTTTATTGGCAATAATGCGGCTGGCAATCAATTCAAAATCATCCAATTTTCCGCCGGCATTACAGGCTAATGCCGTGCCGGCCGTGATACCTAATTGTTGGGCTTCGGTTAAACCCTCCGTCGTGCGATCTTCTGCCCAGGCGTATCCCGCAAAAAGGATCCATAAGCAAAACAATATCTTTTTCATGTTTTAATTCCTCCATGATATCAAATCATATTCTCTATCAAACCATATTTTTGGCGAGATTTCAAGGGGATTTTAATACTGGCGCATCAGGCCGACCAAAATACCTTGAACCTCAACCCGATCGGCGGAAAAGATGCGAGTCTGATAGGCTGGGTTTGCTGGTTCCAAAGCAACGGAATGTCCCCGTGTATGAAGACGTTTTAAGGTGACCTCAAAACCGTCAACCAAGGCGACGACAATGGTTCCGTCCGGGGCACGATCAGCCCGCTTAATAATCACGGTATCGCCATCCATAATGCCAACGCCCTGCATGGAGTCACCTTCGACCGTCAAGGCATAATGTTCCCCCATACCCATCATTTGCGGCGGTACGGAAACAGTATCTTGTGTGCGGACGGCCTCAATCGGATAACCGGCGGCAATCTTACCGACCAAAGGGATCGAAACGGAATCGTCGTTGGCAATCGGATAAAAAGCGGCAATGTTATTTTGGCGCGGCACAATTTCTAATGCCCGAGCCTGATTGGGTAGATGTCGAATAAAGCCTTTGCTTTCCAAACTGCTTACCAAACGATGAATACCGGATTTTGATTTCAGGCCCATGTATGCCTTCATCTCTTCAAAGGATGGTGAAACACCTTTCTCGGTCAATGTCTTTTCAATGAATTGAAATAATTTATGTTGTTTGGGTGTCAGCATGTTTTTTGTTCTCCTTTTGTTCCATTTTATAAGAACTTCTGGTAAATGTCAAATACTTTTTTACTATCATTTTTTATTTTAAAATCAAACGGATAATGTGGCAATACTTGACAAAAAACAAAAAATGTGTTAGAATGAACCCAATTTCAGCAAAGGACAAAATTAAAATGGATTTGATTTATTTTTACAAGAACCCGAACAGTTCTCGGGAAAAGGCAACAGCGGCCGCAGCCAGAAAATTGGCAGAAGCCCGATATGCCAGTCAACGGACGGGTGATTTAAGGCAAGCCTCTTATGTTTGTGTATTTGGCGGAGACGGGACGATGTTAGGGGCACTGAAAACTATTGCTGAATATCAACGGAAACATCCGCAATGCCAACCAAAAGTCATCGGCTTTAATTATGGCGATGTTGGGTTTTTGATGAATCAGCCGATTGCTGATTTGCATACATTGTTTAAAAAAGCCGATACGGTTGTGCTACATCCGTTGGAAGCCCATATCACAGATGAAAACGGGGAACAATATAAACGATTGGCCTTTAATGAGGTTGTTGTGCGTCGCAGCAGTGCCAGCGAGCAAAGTTGCCAATTGGATGTTTTGACAAAAGGAGAACGGCCGATTCATGATATAGTCAAGGGTGATGGTATTATGGTTTCGGCACCGGTTGGCAGTCATGCCTATTATTACGATGCCGGCGGGGAACCGTTTGATATTCGGGCACCGATGATCGGATTGCAACCGATTTGCGATCGGGCTTCGGCTAGGAAAATTGCCGGAACCTATCCGGATACGCAAAAAATCCAAATCAACGTATTAAATCATAATCAAAAACGGCCGGCTTATGCCAATACGGATAATGACGAACGGATTGATAATGTATTTCGCTGCGATGTGGTTGTGAATAAAAAAATCTCTATTCCGTTGTTAATGGGACCATTGTGTCCGGCACGGGGCGGATATTCTCGATAAGAGAAAAATTATTCCGACTTTCTTGCTTGTGATAATTCTTGTTTGAGTGCTTCAATTTCTTGTTTGAGATCGGTCAGAATCGGTATGACTTCGCGACAGATTGCGTTGGAAATAGTTTTTTCCTGTGTCCGGTTATGATAAAATTGACGGGTTTTGGAAAAGGCACGAAAGACAGCCAATATACCGGCTGTGTAAAGAATCAAGTTCCCGATGCCGGCAATCAGTCCGGATAGAGCAGCCAGGCTGTATGCTTTTGCCGTTGCGGTCATACTGAAAAGGGAAACTTTTGCAAAGACGGCCATTGTGCCTGGGTTCCAAACAACGGGATTGCCGAGCTCGGCACTTTGACGGGTCAGACGCTCGGCAAAGGCACGAGCCTGATTGACGCCAAAGTAAGAATCACACCAGGCCGTCATGTGCGTATGAGCATACCAACCGGCGATACCCAAAGGAATAAGCCATAATAACTGCCAAGCAACGGCCGCGATAAAACGCACCCCCTTTTTCTTGATTGTATCCTGATAAGATTTCATAAAACCTCCTTAAAAGAAACTATACGGATCAATATCCAGGCGCACATCAACCGATGTCGGTATCTTTTGTTGATGAAGCCAAGTATGCAAAATGTTTTGTATTGGTGTTGCTTTGTCTGATTTAATTAACAGACGGAAACGATATTTGCCCCGTAAAACAGCCAAAGGAGCCGCTACCGGCCCTAAAACGGTGATAGTCGGTAAAACAGGAAACGTTCTGGCTAATTGTCGGGCGGTCTGATAGGCTTGCTCTTGATTTTTGCTGCTGACAATAACGGCAGCCAGCCGACCAAACGGCGGCATTTGCAACAGTTTTCGGGATTCAATCTCTTCGGTTAAAAATCGGGATCGGTCATTTTTTTGCAAGGCTTGAATAATCAGATTATCGGGGCTATATGATTGCAAAATGGCACGGCCGCTTTTTTGCTGACGACCGGCCCGACCCATAACCTGATGCAACAGTTGAAAGGTTCGCTCACCGGCTCGTAAATCACCGCCGGCCAATCCCATATCGGCATCAATAACCCCGACTAAGGTCAGGTTAGGAAAATTATGACCTTTGGCCAATATCTGTGTGCCGATTAAAATGTCAACTTCGTTTGCCAAGATGCGTTCGGATAGTGCTTGAAACAATTTTGGATTTGTCATTGTTTCCGAAGAAGTCATTTCAGTGCGGGCATTCGGGAACAGGGATAAAACTTCTTCATAAATTCGTTCTACGCCGGGGCCGCAGGAAATCAGGCTGTCTTTTTCATGACAGGTTGGGCACTCTGTCGGAATGGGGCGTGTGAAACCGCAATGGTGACACTGCAAAAAACCGGACCGACGATGCTCTACCAACCAGGCGGAACAATGGGGACATTTGATGCGTTCGCCACAGGCACGACATAAAACCAAAGGGGCATAACCGCGGCGGTTGATGAATAACAGGCTTTGCTCCTTACGAACCAAATTTTCCATCAGAGCCGATTTCAAATCGGAAGAAATAAACCGAACGGGGCCTTTTTCCCGATGACGCATATCGGCAATTTGAATATCGGGGAAAGAAGCCCCGGCAAAGCGTTCCGGTAAAATCACATGATGAAAACGACCGCTTTGCACATTACAGTAGGTTTCCACAGACGGGGTGGCCGAAGCCAATATAATCTGGCAATTCGCCAATTTCGCCCGAACAATGGCCATATCGCGCGCCTGATACAGGATACCGTCTTCCTGTTTATAAGAGGGATCGTGTTCCTCATCAACCACAATCAGGTTCAACCGTTGAAACGGTAAAAACAGAGCTGAGCGTGCTCCGACAACCACCCGCGCCTGTCCGGATAAAACAGCACGCCAAGTATCCCGTCTTTGGTGTGGTGTTAAAGCAGAATGCCAAACGGCCGGTGCAACCCCGAATCGATCACGAAAGCGATTGAGCCAGGCAGTCGTTAGGGTAATTTCGGGCAGCAAAACAAGAATCTGTCCCGGGGTTTGTAAGGCTTGGGCTATCCGTTCAAAATAGACTTCTGTTTTACCAGAACCGGTGACACCGTCCAGTAAGGAAACATCAAAACCGTTTTGCCCGTATTGTTGTAGAGATTGAACGGCAACCTGTTGTGCCGGTGAAAAAGTCACGTTAGTGTTTTTGGGGTTAGGAGAAGCAAAATCCAGGGGATGACGACTGACTTTATTCGGATCCGGGATAAGGGCCATTTTCAAAACCATACCCATCGGTGAAACGGTATAACGGGCAACCCAAGATATAAAAGTCAAGTTATCCGGTGAAAGCGGTAAAAAATCGGGAGCCAGAATAATGGATTTTAGTTTTGATTCGGGAACGGTTAAATCCGGTTTCTGATTCCAAACAACCCCCCATGGTTGGCGTCGTCCGAACGGAACCTGAACCAACCGACCCGGTGACAAAGGTTCGGTTGATAAATAATCGTAGCACCCGTTCGGTGTCGGTAAAAGGACAGATAATCGTTGCATTTTCACTTTTTATTTGTTATCCTGCCGACAGGATACACAAAATGAAAACAGAATACAAGCCCATATCCGAAACATGTGAAAAAAAAGTCAATGACGTTATTCAAAGTTGGTTGGATAACCTGTTGTTAGAACGGCGTTTTTCTATTAAAACACAAGAGTCATATGCCTTTGATATACAAGATTTTATGACTTTTTTGCAGGAGCATCTGGGACAGCAGGTATCCTTGTCAGATTTAAAGAAATTAAAAGTGACCGATTTCCGATCTTTCCTGGTGTGGGAAACAAAACAAAAAAAATCACGGTCCAGTATCGCCCGGCATTTATCTGCTGTGCGCAGTTTTTTTAAATACATGACACGAACAGACATATTGGAAAATACGGCAGTGATGGCTATCCGAACCTCCCGAAAAGCCAAAGTATTGCCTAAACCCTTATCTGTTGTTGATGCCGGCCGTTTTTTGGAGGCGGCAAAATCAATGAATAAAAAATCATGGGAAGCCAAACGTGACGTTGCCCTTTATACCCTGTTATATGGGGCAGGGCTCCGAATTGCGGAGGCGTTAAGTTTGAATGTGAGAGACTTTCCGATGAATGCTGATGCCATGGTTATTACCGGGAAAGGGAATAAACAACGAATAGTTCCTTTGCTGCCGGCTGTTCATAAGGCCATGAAGGCGTATTTGAAAGTAAATCCCTATATGCAGGCGGATGCTCCTTTGTTTGTCGGTGCACGCGGTGATCGCATTAATCCCGGTGTGGTTCAACGGAACGTGCGCTTTATCCGGCGGCTTTTAAATTTACCGGAAACGGTGACACCCCATGCTTTACGGCACAGTTTTGCAACCCATTTATTGCAGGGCGGAGGAGATTTACGCAGTGTGCAGGAATTGTTGGGGCATTCTTCGCTATCTGCAACGCAACGATATACCGAAATTACCACAGAATATCTACAAGACGTTTACCGACAGGCTCATCCGCGGGCAAAAGGGTGAGGCCTGATTGAAAAATTTATCTTTTCCCCCTTGTCTTTTGTTTTTTTTATGAGTATAACAAGAAAGAGAAAGGGAGAGTTTTCAATGTCATTTCAAATCGGAAATCGTTCTGTTGAGCCCATTGAACAAATGGCGGAAGGATTAAAGGCTTATTTTGGAAAAATTTATAACTATATGGCCGGCGGTTTGGCCGTGTCTGGCGCAGTGGCCTATGCGGTAGCGCATACCTCTTTACGCGAATTGTTTTACCGCACATCTGTAAACGGAGTCGGATATTCGTTGTTGGGTTTTATCGCTATTTTATCACCGTTGGCCTTAATTTTTATGATTTCATCGGCGGTTAATCGATTGAATACGGCCCGGGCACAAGGGTTGTTTTGGCTGTTTTCAGCGTTGATGGGCGTATCACTGTCTAACATCTTTCTGTTTTATCCGCAGGCGATGATTTTTCAAGCCTTTCTGGTGACGGCCGGTATGTTTGCAGCACTAAGCCTATACGGCTATACCACAGGACGGTCATTGGCATCTTGGGGCAGTTTTCTGTTTATGGGATTAATTGGTGTTATTTTGGCGTCAGTTGTCAATCTGTTCTTGCAATCAGGGGCGGTTGCCTGGGGAGTATCGGTCCTGTCCGTCGTGATTTTTGTGGGGTTGACAGCCTATGATACACAAAAATTAAAGTATATGTATGATGGTGCCGATACAGAAGAACGGCAACAAGCCAAAGCCATTTCGGGGGCATTAAGTCTGTATTTGGACTTTATCAATCTGTTTCAGTTAGTGTTGTATTTTATGGATAATCGGAGATAATTATGAGATTTTATGCTTTGTTATTAGGGGTTTTGGTTGGAACATCGGTTTGTGCCGAAACGGTGGTGGATGCCGAAAAATTAAGGACATACGGTGCCGAAAATCCGACATTAATTTATGTGTTTACATCACCGGCCTGTCCCCATTGTGCCGCCTATCATGCGGAAATATTACCGATCATAAAAAAACAATTTTCGGATACCGGTTTGGCCCAAATCAAGATTGTGGATATGGTGGGGGATAAACGGTCAATGAAGGTGGCACAATTGGCCCGGTGTATGACTGATTCCCAGTATACAAAATTTATGGAAACAGTTTATCAAAAGCAAAGCGATTGGGCTTATGGAGATGCAGATACCTATGAAGAAAAAATTATTTCGTATGCGACTGATGCAGGGTTGAATGCCAAAAGTCAGAAAGCATGCTTAGATAATGAAAAATTGGCAGATAAAATTATTGATCAACGTAATAATTTAGCCAAAATGTATCGTATTCAAGCTATGCCGACAACGGTTGTTGTGCGCGGTATTAAAAGCAAAATGTTTTTGGGGGCGGATGAAAACCTGATCCCCGAATTGGAAAAAGTGGTTAAAAAATGACCCAAGAAACGGAACAGCTTGATTCGGAAATTCAGTCTTTGAAAAAAAAGACAAAACGCCCGATATCTATCGGTTCCGGAATTAGCGGGTATAATATTGCCATTACTATCTTAACAGATTTATTGGGATGCATCTTTATCGGATGTGCCATTGGATTTTTCCTGCAAAAAGTATTTCATACATCCGCATTGTTGACAGCGGGATTGACCTTGTTAGGGGGAATTGCCGGTCTTTATTCAACAGCCCGGTATGCCATTCGTCAGGAGAGGAAATCAAAATGAATCCGTTGCATCAGTTCACCGTTCGGCCGATTGTTCCATTCCATGTTGACGGAATCAATTTATCTTTTACGAATTCGGCTTTGTTTATGGTGTTATCGGCTGTTGCCGGTGTATTTATTCTGTGGGCAATGATCCGACCGCAAAAACAAATTCCCGGCACGGGCCAGGCTTTGGTTGAAGCACTCTATCGTTTTATTGCCGCAACGGCCCGTGATACCATCGGTGGACAATATCAGGCCTATATTCCCTTTGTATTCAGTGTTTTTGTGATGATATTTATGGGAAATTTATTGGGATTATTTCCGTATAGTTTTACTTTCACCAGTCAGTTGGCCCCGATCGGTGCTTTTGCCTTGATGGGATTATTGATATCAGCCTGTGTCGGGATTTATCATCATCGTTGGCATTGGTTTCGGACATTTTTACCCAAGGGAATTCCGGTTGCGATTGCCCCGGTTGTGATACCGATTGAGGTTATTTCGTTCGTTGCCAAGCCGTTCAGCCTGACTGTCCGATTGGTGATGAATATGATTGTCGGACATATTTTATTGAAGATATTGGCGGGTTTTGTATTTTCATCGGGATTGGTCGGTGCTTTCCCGCTGTTGTTTGTTATGATTATGATTTTATTTGAAATGGGAATTGCGTTTTTGCAAGCCTATATTTACACCATTTTAACCAGTATCTATTTGGGGGAAGCCCTGAATATGCACGAATAAAGAAAGGAGTCGGAAAATGGAACAAGAATCTTTGCAATATATCGCTGAGGCAGCCAAGTATTTATCTGTGGGGTTGATCAGTTTGGTCATGTTTGGGGTCGCCAAAGGGGTATCTCAAATTTGGGTGACTATCATTTCGGCAGTCAGTCGTAATCCCGGTGTTAAAAATGACGTGAGTTTGTTTGCTTGGGGTGGAGCGGCTATTACGGAAGCGATTGCTTTATATGCTCTGGGTTTGGCTATCATTATGCTGTATATGTAGGGTTCTATGCCACAATTTGATACATCGGTTTATTTGGCGCAAATCTTTTGGTTATTCATCAGTTTCGGATTCCTGTATCTGATGATGAGTCGGTTGATATGTCCGATGATTGAAGAAGTTCTTTCAGAACGGGAACGGTGCATACAGCAAACCCTTAATCAAGCGGAGGTATTGACGGCTGCCGCCGATGATTTGAATAATCGCTATCAAGCCTATATCCAAATTGCCGAAAAGGAAAAGAATGAGAAAATCCAAGCCGCCTACACACGCTTACAAAAGAAAAGTATTACTCAGGAAAACAGACAGGAGGCTCTTTTGCGGCGACGGATTCGGACAATGGATCAAAAGATCAAAGCAACCTCAACCCTGCTCCGTCAAGAGTCAGATAAATTATCGGGGGTATTGGCGGCGCAGTTGGCAACACAAATTGAGCGTATGGGAGATGACGTATGATACACATTCTGCAATCCCCGGAATTTTGGACGGCTATGGCTTTTATTTTTGTTGTCGGAATGGCTTCACGACCGGTTTTACGAGGATTAAATCATTGGGCAGAGCGGCAAGCCCAAAAAATTCGTTCGCATCAGGAAGAGGCTGAGGCTGTTCTAAAAAAAGCCAAAGATTTGAAACAAACATATGAAAAAAACTACCGTCATCGGTTTGTGGAACGTCAGAGAATTATGCGGGCTGCCGATGATGAAATTGCAGCCCTGACCGCACAAACGGAACAGCGTATGCGGGATCGTCAAATCCGTAAAAAACAGGAAGTGGAATTACGATTAAAAATGATGGCGGAAAACGGGCGTCAGGATATCAAGCGTCAGATGCTGAACCGTGTGATCCGTCAAACCGCAAACCTGTTGGAAGAACGGCGAGACCATTCAACCGAGCAGTCCTCCGATTTATTGAAACAGGCATTTGTCGCTTTGGACCGATATGCCGGCGTATTGGATCAATCCAAGTAAATATGTTTATGAATCACTTTTCCCATCAGGGTTGAAAAGGGATATTTTTCAAACTTTGCCGGCGGAACAAAAAGACCGTTGGGAATAGGGGGGATTTCGGCTTCAATCCGATTGATGATTAAAGTCAATTTAAAATGAGTAAATGTGTGAGTAATCTTATCCGCAGAGGAATGAATCGGAAAAAGAGGATTTTCTTCCCGATAGCGCCAAGGAAACTCGTACAGGCCGGATAAAAGTCCTTTTTCCGTTCGCTTGCGAATGCAATATTCATTTCTGTGATTTTTAATTAGCCAAACATATCCGGTTCGTTCCTGCTTTTCGGGTTTACTTATCAGCGGAATTTTATCGGTAATCTGTTTGATGTGTGCTTGGCAATCTTTCGCCCAAGGGCACAAATGACATAACGGATGCTCCGGCGTGCAAACGGTTGCCCCTAAATCCATAATGGCCGAGGCATAGTCTGCCCCCTGTTTTTTTGGGGTCAGCGGTTTGGCCAAGGCATATATTTCTTCCTTTGTGACGGCATGTGTTAATCCGTAGAGGCGTGCAATTACCCGAATAACGTTCCCATCCACAACCGTTTCTGGCAAATTAAAGGCAAAACAACAGATACTGGATGCCGTATAGGGACCTATGCCGGGTAATTTTAACAGTTCAGTTCGGTCAGCCGGTATTTTGCCTTGATACTTATCCATCAAAACACGGGCACATTCGTGCAGTTTACGGGCGCGAGTATAATATCCCAGTCCCTGCCATTGCAACAGTACATCCTGAATGTCGGCTGCCGCCAGTGTTTGAATGTCTGGAAAACGACCCATCCAACGGGGAAAATAATCCAAAACCGTTTTGACGGTCGTTTGTTGCAACATGATTTCGGAAATCCAAACGGCATAGGGATTTTCATGTGCACGACCCTTGACCCGCCAAGGCATATCCCGGCCATTTGCCTGAAACCATGTCAGTAATTTGTTGGACAGATTCATCAGATATCCAAATCTTCTTCCGGTGTCAGCTCATGTGGCTGTTCAGGGGTAGATTCTCCCTGAGCCAATTGTTCTATGGCATCATCCAAGGAAGCAGGTTTGTCCGCAAGTATTTTTTGCTCAGGCTTTTGGGCCGTTTCTGTTTCGGTCGCCGTTGTTTCTGCATCGGAGTTTGAGGGAGGTGTCATCTGTTCATCCATATCCGCCGGCGGACGAATATCGGGAATCGGATCTTCATCAGCATCTCCTTCATTTATTGATTCGGAAGGAACAGAGATATCTGTCGGTTGTTGCGTGTTCGGTTCGTCTTCTTCAATCGGTGCTTCCGGAACAGAAAGAGGAACAACCTCTTCCTTTTGGACGGTTTGAACCGTTCGGGCCAATACCTGCAATTTACGTTTAGAGTTCGGATCAACCCGTAAATAGACATCTTGACCGGCCTTAATTTTACCCTGCATCACTAAAAGAGATAGAGGTGTTTCTACCTGTTCTTGGATTAAACGCTTTAAGGCACGGACACCGAATTTAGAGGTAAAGACTTCCTCAACAAACCAATCTTTGGCCCGTTCATCAACAACAACGTTCAGGTTGACGGCTTTGGCCCGCTTTAACAACTTATTCAAATGAATATCAACAATGGCACGTAAGTCTTCTTCCTTTAACTGGTGGAAGGAAACAATGTCATCCAAACGGTTTAAAAATTCGGGCCGGAAATATTCGGTTAATTTTTCAACCCGCTGATAACTGGGTAGGTTTGCCCCGACGTTTGATGTTAAAATAATAATTGTGTTTCGAAAGTCAACGGTCACACCCTTACTATCAGTTAAGCGGCCTTCATCCAACAATTGCAACATCAAGTTTAAAATATCCAAGTGGGCTTTTTCAATTTCATCGAACAAAACGACTTGGAATGGTTTTAAGCGAACCGATTCCGTCAGTAAACCGCCGGCTTCAAACCCTGGGGACCCCGGTGGCGGACCAATTAATCGGGTGACAGATGTGCGTTCCATATATTCGGACATATCAATACGCAGTAAAGCCGTTTCGTCATTAAACATAAAATCTGCCAACGATTTGGCCAATTCTGTTTTACCGACCCCTGTCGTTCCGATAAACAGGAAAGAACCGATGGGACGATTGGGGTCTTGCAGCCCTGATCTGGCTCGGCGTAAAGCATCGGCAACAACTTTAACAGCATTGTCTTGGCCGACAACCCGCTTGCGGAGGAGTTCTTCGGCTTTGGCCAAGCGATGACGCTCTTCGGCATCAACTTTTTCAACGGGGATGCCTGTCCAATTGGCGATGGTGCGATTGCAAAAATCAACATCCAGAACATCTGTGTTTTCGTCAATTTCACCGCGCGCAATATCCATTTTCAAAAGACTGGCCGAATCATCCAGCAAATCCAGTGCTTTTTCCGGAAAATAACGGTTTTTGATATAACGATGGGTCAATTGGCAGGCCGCTTTTACCGTTTCAGTTGGAATTTTAATGCCATAGTGGTCTTCCAGTTTTCCTTTGCGACCGTCAACGATTTCAATGCTATCATTTAGGTTAGGTTCTTCCAATAATAGCGTTTGAACACATCCCATAACGGCGGTGTCTTTTTCCATATAACCGACATAATGCAGAGTATCTGTTTCAATGATACAGGATAATTCACCGGCCAACAGTGCTAATTTTAAAAATTTGGCCGGCTCTTTGTTTTCAGGATTTGTATCAACATACACCAAGAACGAGATGTCTTTTAAGTAAAGAACCTGTTTATGATGACTGTCCAATACGGATTGCATGACCCGTTTGGTCAATTCGGCATATTCTTCCTCGGACTTTGTATCCAACATCAGGCGCGGAACATCCAGGCCGACAACTTCTCGACGTAATTCATCCGGGGCGTTTTCGGAAGAAATAAAAGCAATTAACCCTTCAATTAACGCCGTTTTACCGATACCGGACGGCCCGACAACAACAGGGTTGCTTTTAGAACTGCGCAGCATAATGTGAATCAGGCGCTCTAACTCTGTTTCCCGGCCGACTAATTCCGTTAACTGACCGGCTCGCGCCATCGCCGAATAATTGATTAGATATTTGGAAACATCAGGTGTCGGCATGGTCTAATCCTCATCCGACGGGGTACCGAATGTAAAGGTATGACGATAGTGTAGATCACCCTTTTGTTCATCTGCATCTTGGTAGTCCCCATCCGGAATTTCTTTGTCTTCCAGGACAATGTAGGCATTATAGTTAGAACCCTGCATCCGCGCCTGCATATAGGCTTTTTGCGGATCACCCCAAATTAATAATTCCTTATCATCCGGATAACCGTATGTTTCATACATCATGTTCCAAAAGGCATCTCTACGGCGAACTTTTTTGGCCAGGTTGCGACGTGTAAAATTCAAAGAATTATCGCCCTTGTTTTCATAAAAAATCTTATAAGCGACATTGTCTGTCGCATGGGTAGAAAATAAAACCTGCATATATTCGGCCGTTGCAGGTTTTGCCATCGTCATTGAGGATATGTAATAAACCTCATCGTCCTTGGCTTGATCAATAATACAATCTTTGATGACCTCTACCCGATGAAGGCCGGCATTGCGGCAGTTATGTTCATAAAACGATGTTCGATGTAAAGGAATCCCATGTTCAACGCGGGTTATCACATAATCATTGTCAGTTGCGATTTCGGCCACCTCATCCGGTGTCATCCCCAATTCAATCCCCGAAACATCAAATAAGTGAACGTCATGCATTTGGCCGAACAGTTTTTCCAAAGATGTCGGCATTTTAGGCGCTTCTGTTTTTGCCGGTTGCTTAGTTTCCGGCTGCTTTGTTTGGGCCTTTTCGGCTTCGGCTTTGGCCCGTTCGGCCTGATATTTTTGAATTTCTTCGTTCAATTGGCGGGACATCTCGTTTGATTTTTCGTCGGACAGTCGATATTCAACGGCAATATCCGAACGCGTTTGTTTTTGTGTTTTTGGTGCCAGTTTGTTGGAACGCGGTAAAGGAGTCTGTTTTTGTGTGTTATCCAAAGAAACTGTCACATCCGGTAATTCATCCGGGGTCAGGTAAATCTTATCTTTTGGTTTTGCTTGTCGCCCCAAATTAGGGGTATCGTCATCAAATAGTGGAACTTGCGCCATTGATCCGACAGAGAATAAAATAGAAAAAATGAAAGCACAAAACTTAAAATTCATTACAGACACCTCTTTTTTAACTTGACCTTTCGGAAATATACCGTTAATATAAATATATCTTATGTTCTAACGGAAATAAAAACTAAAAGCAAGGAAAAAATGAGTCAAATCAAAACAGTTGTTGTTTTTTGCGGCGGATCAACCGGAAAAAAAGAAATTTTCATGAAGGAAGCCTTTGCCGTCGGTAAAACGCTGGCAGAAAATAATATCCGCTTGATTTATGGTGCCGGCGGTCAGGGGATGATGCGTGCCGTCGCCGAAGGGGCTTTATCCGAAGACGGCTATGTCATCGGGACAACCATTCAATCTTTGTTCGGTATAGAGCGGCCGGATTTGGCGACTAAGGTATCCAAAATGGAAATTTTCCAAACGATGTATGAACGAAAAGTGTCCATGACCAAACAGGCCGATGCGGCTGTTGTTTTACCCGGCGGATTGGGAACGATGGACGAATTGTTTGAATTGGTGGTGTTGCGCCAGTTGGGTATCAGCAAACAACCGATTATTGTTCTGAATACGGACGGATATTATAATACCTTGCGTCAGTGGTTGTTTGAAATGACGGGTATGGGTTTTGCCAAACCCCATCAGTTAAAGTTAATTCATTTTGTTGATACGGTTGAAGAAATTGTTCCCGCCCTCCGGTTTCAGAAGAAGTTGATCGAGCAGGAGCCTCAAAAAGATGCCTGAACAGTGGCAAAAACGGATTGGTGTTTTATCGGTGTGTGTCCTGTTGTGCGGATGTGCCATCAAGCCGACGGATCCGGATGAATTAGCCGCATATTACCAAAACAATGATCCGTTGGAGCCGATGAATCGGGCTGTTTTCAGTTTTAATCAGGTAGCGGATGAATATGTCATGGCTCCTGTTGTGCGCGGATATCGAAACGTTGTACCGTCACCGGTTCGGGAAGGCGCTGATAATTTTTTCACAAATCTGAAACAACCGGTGTATTTGGTCAATTCGGTCCTTCAAGGGGATTTCAAAGCTGCCGGTCAGGTTGGTGGCCGGTTTGTTGTGAACACGTTTTTGGGCTTTTTCGGCCTTTATGATACAGCTTCCGAATTGGATATGCCGATTGTTAAACGGGATTTTGGACAAACATTGGCTGTATGGGGAGTTAAAGACAGCGGCCCCTATGTCATGTTGCCAATTTTGGGGCCTTCAACCGTTCGGGATACGATCGGTATGGGGGTTGATGCTTTTGCAGATCCGGTTGATTGGGTATTATATGAGCATGATCCGTGGTTGGCTTGGGGGCGGGCCGGGGCCAATGGGTTTATCGCATTGGATCATTCGCGTGACCTGATGGATGATATGAAGAAAAATTCAACGGATTATTATGCGACGATGCGAAGTATGTATCAGCAAAATCGTCAAAAAGAAATCAATCATGTTCGGGGAGAGGCTCAGGAAACGCAGGCAGCCTATGATTTTGACTTCCCTGATGATGAAGATGAATGAAATCATTTATCTGTTTTTGATTGCCAAAGGCACTTTTTTGTGGTAAAATGCCCCAACACGAAAGAATGTTGAAAGGAAAATTGATATGAAAAAACTGTATGCCGTTATTTTAGGATTATTGTTTGTGCCGGTAATGGCGTTGGCCGAAAATCCAGCAATAGATTTTGTCAACAATACAGCAGATAAGGTTATCAATGAAATTCTGACGGCAGATGTGTCTCGGGATGAAAAAATAGAACGTTTTCGGGAAACATTCACGAATGCCTTGGATTTAAAAAATATCGGACAATTTGTCTTGGGTGTTCATTGGCGGAAAGCCAGTCCCGAAGATCGGGAAGCTTTTTTGAATGCTTTTATGGATTTTACGACTAAGACATGGGCCGATCGGTTTGATTCTTATCAGGGGCAAAAAATTGTCTTTACCGGTGTCAGAAATGCCGAAAAGAATCAATTCTATGTTGACAGTACCATTCAGAATAATCCGCCGGTGGAAGTTATTTGGCGTTTAAAGCAAAAAGATAATTCCTATCGTATTATTGATATTATTGTTGAAGGTGTCAGTATGGCGATGAGCTATCGCAACGAATACAGTTCTTTCCTGCAAAAGCATGATGGAAAAGTATCTGTTTTGACGGCAGAGTTGAAACAAAAAAGCGATAACTTTCAATGGGGCAGCAGCCAAAAATAAAAAATCTTGATTCAATAAAATCAACAGGTTAAAAAGAGAATTTTTGAAAAACATTGACATTTTTTCAATTCGTGATACAATAACCCTTATAGAAAGTATCGGAGTTATTTTTTATGTTACAAGTCAGAAAATCATATTATCCTTATGTTCCCGGTTTTGGGAAGCGTTTGAAATCATGTCGTGTCGTAGATGAAAACGGTGTTGAAAACGGCCTATATCGTGTTTGGGATTGGTCGGGCAAGGAAATTGAAACAGGCACAAAAAGGAATGGTGTTCTGTGCGGAAAGCAGATCATTCGTCACGCCAATGGTCAGGTTGCCACCGTCTGTACGCGGGATGAAGGCGAATTAGAGGGTGCGTATGCTCAGTATTGGCCCGACGGTTCACACAGAACATTAGGATTCTTTAAGCAAAATAAGCCGGTCGGGGATTTTCTGCAATGGAATTGTGACGGTGTTTTATTGTCACACTACCGGTATGATGAACACGGAAAAATGCACGGGGAGTGTGTATCCTATACATATAATGAGGTGGAACGGGCTATCTATTCACATGGAGATGCTCAGACCGTGACGGGTTCTTCGGGGCATGTGATTAAAACAATTCAGGTTATGGAACATGGTAAGTTGATCCAACAGTGCAATTTGGAATATAATGCCGAGAACCAATTAATTGAACGGGATATTTTCTCGGCAGATTATGTGCATTCTCATCATACAACTTATTATCCGGGATCACAACGTATGGCACAGGATTACACTTGTGTCAATATGAAAAAAGAAGGGATTTTCATTCGGTATTTTGAAAGTGGGCGTGTGGCGGAAAGGGTCCAAATGTGCCAGGACAAAAGAGTCGGATGTCGGACGTTGTATTATGACAATGAAAGTAGTACTGTTTTTGAAACCTGTGATTATGATAAAAACGGTCTGCCGCATGGTATGTGTGTCCAATATGACGAACAGGGGACGGTTATTTCACGTATTCGTTATCATCATGGGAAGCAGATGGTTCAACGCCATATGGCCGAAATCGTATTCAATAAGGATGCTGACAGAGAAGTTCGTGAACAGCAGGCGATTGTTTTGAAAAATATGCGTGGTAAAGGGGAACGGGCTCAGGCCTTATTGCTGGCACGCCAGTTTCATTTGGAAAAAACAGGAATTTCGCAACGGACAGCCTTGAAATTAGGACAAGAAAAGGTTCGCACCGCTTAATGATTAGCCCCGGGAACGGGGCTTTTTATTTCATCCACCAATTTAAAACATCCGTTCCTTTGATCGGTGTCACATCCGGGATACCGAATTTATCCCAATACAGATAACGATGCTCGGGCGTGAACCAATGAGGCACAACCAAGTGTGAATGGAGTAAAACCCGGTCCAAAGCATGCACGGCCGTCAGGTGTTCTTCCCGGGATTGTGCACGGATGATTTTTTCTATTAAAGCATCAATAGCCGGATTTTTAATGCCGCTGTAATTCCAACTGCCGGGTGTATCGGCGGCTGCGGATCCCCAAAAGTATTGTTGTTCGTTCCCTGGGGAAAAAGATTGCCCCCAAACCGTCACAATCATGTCGTAATCATAATTATCTAATCGGTTTTTGTATTGCAATGTATCAACTGTCCGAACGGTTGCGGTAATACCCAATCGCTTCAATCGATCAATATAGGGCAAAACAACCCGTTCCCAAACCGGTCCGGAAGCACTATCCAATAAAATTTCAAATTGGACCGGTGTGCCGTTAGGATGGTGTAATGTGCCGAATGGATCAACCTGATAGCCGTTTCTTAACAACAAAGCTAAAGCCGTGTCCAAATTGACCCGCATCGGTTTATTATCGCCAGGGGCGTGATAGACCTGTGTCCAAACAGACGGCGGAATTTGATTACGGAATGGTTCCAATAATTTTTTCTCGGCTTCATCCGGTAGAGGCGGGGCTTTTAAAAATGAGTTTTCAAAATAACTTTCGGTTCGCCGATAGGAATCATAAAAAAGGCTGTGATTCGTCCATTTAAAATCAAATACCATCCCCAAGGCTTCTCGCAACTTTGGGTCCCGAAAAACGGGTCGGCGCAGGTTAAAAACAAATCCCTGCATACCAGCCGGCATACTATGTTTGAAAATCCGGGCTATCATTTTACCTGATTTAACAGGTTCTGATTGGGATAGAACCGCCCATTTTTTCGCTTCATTTTCCAGGCGAATATCCAATAAACCAGCTTTAAATGCTTCAACCGCAACGGTCGTGTCACGATAAACATCATATTTGATTTCATCAAAATTATATGCTCCTCGGTTGACGTTTAAATCCCGTGCCCAATAATCGGGATTACGCCGATAGGTGACGGATCTGTTCGGGATAATTTTATCAATCAGGTAGGGGCCGGATGATATGGGTATGTCAAATGACGTTTTGGTAAAGTCACGATTTTCCCACCAGGTCTTAGACAAAATCGGCAACTCTCCCAAAATTAAAGGTAGTTCTCGGTTTGTTTTCTCGGACAGACGAAATACAACCGTATCAGGTGTCGGAGTATCTACGGATTCAACATCCCGATAATAGGCCCGATACATCGGAATACCTTTATCCCGCAAAATGTTAAATGAAAACAAAACGTCCTGTGCCGTAATGGGGGATCCGTCCGAAAAACGGGCCCGTGGATTTAATTTAAATGCAACCCTGGTTCTGTCATCGGAAATATCAATACTTTCCGCAATTAAGCCGTATAGAGAAAAAGGCTCATCCGCGCTTTGTTTCATCAATGTATCATGGGTCAGTCCGATTCCGGGGGCGGCAACCCCTGTTATGACGAATGGATTAAGGGTATCAAAAGTCGAATAAGCCGCTTCATGAAGCGAACCGCCCTTTGGAGCGTCGGGATTGACGTAATCAAAAGTCGTAAAACCGGCGGCATATTTTGGTTCCCCATACAAAGCAACCCCGTGTTCCGGTTTGGCTGATGCGGATACAACAAGCCCAAAGGATAAAACAAACAGATTAGCGATCCACAAAGTTGATGTCAATTTCATCGGGCAAATTAACCGTTTCATATTTGGATATGGGTTCATTTTTATCAATGGTTATCATTGTTTCAGGTGTTGATTTAATCAATTGTTCGGCAGATGAAGCCGAAGAGGAAATCCGCTTTTCGGTTGTCGGTGATAACTTTTTATCAATGGCAGCTAATCGCTCGGCAATATATCGTAGGATTTGCTGTTGGCGCGCCTGAACAATCCAGGCATATACAATAAAACCTACTGCCGATAGCCATAATGTTCCGGATAAAACCAATATTTTTTCCATGAAAGACATTTTTGTTTCCTCTATTTTAAACTGGACTTTTTAAATTATACCTTGTATAATAAAAAAAATCAAATTGAAAAGGAAAAAAAATGCAATATCTGGATTTTGAACAAACCTTAATGGAAGTTGATTCAAAAATTGAAGCATTAAAAGTCAGTCAGGCTCAACGCGGTATTAATGTAGCGGCCGAAATGGAACGGTTGACGGCTAAACGGTTACGCGTGTTAAAACAGGCGTATAAGAACTTGACTCCCTGGCAAAAGGCCGGCGTAGCCCGGCACGAAAATCGCCCCCATACACTGGATTATATCGGGGCTATTTTTACCGATTTTTGCGCTTTATCCGGGGATAGGGCTTTTGCAGATGACCCGGCCGTTATTGGCGGGTTCGCCAAATTAAATGGTCGGACGGTTATGGTGATTGGTCATGAAAAGGGACATGATACGGATTCGCGGTTATATCACAATTTTGGCATGGCTCGACCGGAAGGCTATCGTAAAGCCATTCGTTTAATGAAATTAGCCGAACAATTTGCCGTTCCTGTCATTACTTTGGTGGACACGGCCGGGGCCTATCCAGGTATGGATGCCGAGGAACGGGGACAGGGACAGGCCATTGCCTTATGCACGGAAACATGCTTGGATTTACGGGTGCCTCTTGTTTCCTGTATTATTGGAGAAGGTGGCAGTGGCGGGGCTATTGCTTTTGCAGCCGGTAATACGGTTTTGATGTTGCAAAATGCTATTTATTCGGTTATTTCGCCGGAGGGATGCGCTTCCATCTTGTGGAAAGATTTTAAGTATGCCCCGAAAGCAGCTGAAATTTTACATCTAACGGCAGATGATTTATTGAAGTTAAAGTTAATTGATGAAGTTATACCGGAACCGATTGGCGGGGCTCATCACTTCCCGCAGGAAACCATGAAAGCCGTTGCAGAGGTGTTGGACCGATATATGATTAAGTGGGCTGAAACACCGGCGGATGATCTGGTTCGGTTGCGTCATGAAAAATTTTTGAATATGACGAAATTGGGAGAGAAATAAGGTCAATGAATAAGATTCTGTTTCGATATGTATTAAAACAGTTTGCTCTTATTTTTGCAGCGACATTGTTTGTTTTAACGGCGGTTGTTATGTTGTTTGATGCTATTGAATTATTGCGAAATGCGTCTAAACATGAAGCGATTTCTTTTTGGGATATCGGGTTGTTGGCTCTATTAAAATCACCGCAAATGATACATATTATTCTGCCTTTTGTGACATTGATTGCCGGATTGGTATTTTTATTTAAATTTGATAAATCTTCTGAGTCTGTTGTGATGCGGGCAGTCGGACTGTCAGCTTGGAACTTTATGTTGCCAATGATTTTATTTATTGCCTTTATCGGCGTGTTTGATGTGACTGTTTTTAACCCGATCGCTGCGATGACGGCGCGTCGATACGAACGATTGGAAGAGCGAATCGGGTTGACAAGTTCCACGCCTTTTGTGTGGTCTTCCAAGGGGTTTTGGTTGCGGGATGTACGACCGGATAAAGTATTGGTAATACGGGCAGCCCGGGTGCGTCAGGAAGATAAAAATGTATTGTTGGATAACGTATCTGTTTTTGAAATGGATGAAGAAAACCATTTTAATCGGCAAAATGAAGCCCAAATCGGTACGTTAAAAGATGGTATATTAACATTAAAAAATGCTTTCGTGATTGATCCGAAAGCGGAAACGGGACAGACGGTCAGTGTCTTGCCGTTTGAAACAGATTTAAGTTTAGAACGTATTTTGGAAAAATTTGATGAACCGCAAACGATGTCATTTTGGCGTTTTCCCAGGTTTATTCGATTTTTAAAAGAATCCGGATTTACGGCGGCGACGCATGAAATGTATTGGCATGAATTGATTGCTTTTCCGGCCATTTTGGTGGCGATGCTTTTAATCAGCACTGTTTTTGCTTTGCCGCCGACCAGTCGTCAGGGGAAGGCCTTGATTCGTGTTTTGATGGCTGTTTTAAGCGGATTTTTCCTCTATTTTTTAACGCGGGTGACAAATGTGTTGGGCCAGTCCCAAAGTTTGCCGATGATATTGGCGGCCTGGGGACCGGCTTTGGTAGCCATCCCATTGTGTCTGTCGGCGTTATTGCATTTGGAAGATGGTTAACGGTATTATCAATTTAGCGCGTAAAACCGAAAGGTTAACGCCTTGAAAATATCTTGTAAAACGCGTATAAACACCTTGACTTTTGATGGGGAAAAGAGTATAATTTTCCCATTATTTTTTTGTTTTGATGGAGTCTGAATAATGCAACAAATAGAAATGGATAAGTATTTTGAACCGGCCGAAGCCGAAACCAAATGGTATCGTTTTTGGGAAGAAAACGGTTATTTTCATACGGAACGGGATGCTGGTAAAACCCCCTATACCATTATGATTCCGCCACCGAATATTACCGGAAAATTGCATATCGGACATGCATTGAATATGACGCTTCAAGACGTGACTATTCGAATGAAACGGATGCAGGGATACAGTGCCCTGTGGGTGCCGGGAACCGATCATGCCAGTATTGCTACCGAAGCAAAAATTGTGGATATGTTAAAGAAAGAAGGTTTGACAAAGGATGCTTTGGGGCGTGAAGGGTTTTTAAAGCGTGCTTGGGAATGGCGAGATGAATACGGTGGAACAATCATTAAACAACTTAAAAAATTAGGGTCATCCTGTGATTGGAAACGGGAACGGTTTACACTGGATGAAGGGTTGAGCCAAGCTGTTCGTAAAGTCTTTATTGATATGTATAATGAAGGCTTGATTTATCGGGGGGAGCGGTTGGTGAATTGGTGTCCGTGTTGTCATACTTCCATTTCGGATGCTGAGGTAGAGTATGAAGAGGAACAGGGTTCGCTGTGGTATATTCGTTATGATTCACCGGATAAATCTTATTCAGTGGAAGTAGCGACAACGCGTCCGGAAACAATGTTGGGGGATACTGCCGTTGCCGTTAATCCGAAAGATGAGCGGTTCGCGCACATGATTGGAAAAACCGTTGTTGTGCCGATTGTTAATCGGGAAATACCGGTTATTGCCGATCCGTTTGTAGAAATGGAATTCGGAACCGGTGCCGTGAAAATTACACCGGCCCATGATTTTAATGACTTTGCGGCCGGGAAAAAATTCGGTCTGGAAATCATTAAAGTTATTGATGAAGACGGTAAAATGCTGCCATTAGTTGAAAAGTATGCCGGGCAAGATATTCTAACCGCCAGAAACGGTATTGTGGAAGAATTAAAGACTCTGGGTTGTTTGACAAAAATTGAACCCTATATGCATAAGGTCGGCAAATGTTATCGGTGTCATCATACGGTGGAACCGTTGATATCCAAACAGTGGTTTGTTAAAATGGAATCTTTGGCTAAGCCGGCTATTCAAGTTGTTAAAGATAAAGAAATTACCATTATCCCCGAGCGAGATGAAAAGGTTTATTGCCATTGGATGGAAAATATCCAAGATTGGTGTATTTCTCGTCAATTATGGTGGGGTCATCGAATCCCGGCTTATTATTGCACAAAATGCGGTGCTGTTCATGTCGGGGAAAGTATGCCGACGGAGGCCTGTTCCTGTGGTCACAACGGTTGGGTGCAGGATGAGGATACATTGGATACTTGGTTTAGTTCGGCTTTGTGGCCGTTTTCTACGTTGGGGTGGCCAACAGAAACAGAGGATTTAAAGTATTTCTATCCGACAACAACGCTGATTACGGGTCGGGATATTATCTTTTTCTGGGTGGCGCGGATGATTTTTTCAGGTCTAAAACAAACAGGAAAAGTGCCGTTCAAAAAAGTTGTTATGCACGGATTAGTGCGGGATGCTTTGGGGCGGAAAATGTCAAAAAGTTTGAATAACGGTGTTGATCCGTTGGAAGCCATCGCCGAATTTGGTGCTGATGCATTGCGTTTTTCATTGATTCAAGGATTGAATTTGGAAACAGACATCAAATATTCAACTGACAAATTAACGGTTGCCAAAGCCTTTATCAATAAACTGTGGAATTCGGCCAAGTTTGTGTTCGGGGCGATTGCCGATACAGATTTTCAATCTTGTGATACGGTACGGTTGCAACCGGAAGATAAGTGGATGATAACCAAGTTGAATGGGGTTATTCAGGCTGTCACCGAGGAATTGGATAAATTTGAGTACGGGTTGGCGTTACAGAAGTTATATGACTTTTTCTGGAATGATTTTTGCAGTACCTATATTGAAATGATTAAACCGCGATTGATGAATGAAGGGGCTGTCGGAAAAGCAGAAGCTGCCCATACCCTGTATCGGGCGATGGTGACTGTTTTAAAATTATTGCATCCGTTTCTACCGTTTGTGACCGAAGAGTTGTATGCTAAGATGAATGACGGGCATAAAGAACCCTTAATTATTACGAAATGGCCGGTGGCAACGGATGAAAATTATTCGGCAGATTATGAAAACATTGAATTGTTAAAATCATTGATTTCCGGGATTCGTAATGTGCGGGCCAATATGAATATCCAGCCGAATCGTAAAACAAATCTGATTGTTGTGACGGCTACAAAGGCTGATTTTATTCAAAATGCGACGCCGATTTTACAAAAATTGGCTTTCGCCAAAGAAGTATTTGTCCAACCGACCAAAGACGGTATTCCAACAAATGCCGTGACGGTTGAAACGGTTGAAGCGACCGTCTATATTCCGTTTGAGGATTTGGTGGATGTCGCTGCCGAGATTGAGCGCTTAACCGCTGAGAAGGCCAAGTATCAGGAATTGATAGATCGGGTGGATCGGCAATTGTCCAACGAGCAATTTGTCGCAAAGGCCCCCAAAGCAAAGGTGGATGAACAGCGACAAAAGCGGGCAGATTACCAAAAATTATTGGCCGCTACGGAAGAACGATTAGCTGCTTTAAATAAATAAAGAGGATATATTTCTATGAATCAACATCTTCAAGAAAGGATAGCCCGTCGTCGCAAAGCAAGTATTATTGAATGTTCCGTTCTCTGTGGAGTGGTTGCGTTATTGGGAATCGGTGGTTATTTCAGTATTGTGGACGGTGTTCGTAAAAAGCGACAGGAATCCGTTCAAACAAAATTGGATCAAAAAACATCAGCAACACTGATTGAAAAAAAAGAAAGTGTGACAGCAAACGGTTATGCCGGATTGATGTTTTTTGACATGGACGGGGATACGAATACGGCTGAGGCCGTCGTTCACTTTGTCACACAATATCCTGAAAAAATGGAAGAAATCAGGCGGTTGAAGATAGGGGATATTCGCCTTGTTTCTAATTGGAAAAATGTCTTTTTTGATGATAGGTGTCGCCAATTGAAAATAAGAAATTGGGTTGAATTAAAAAGGGAACAATAATATGAAAATAAAGGAAAAATTTAAAAAAATAAAAGACCAATATCAACAATTTATGTTTAGACATCGGACAATGGATAAAATTGCAAACGGTGCTGCTAGAGTGGCAAAAGTCAGTGTCGGTGTTGCGGCAGTCGGTGCGGTTTCCTTGGGAGGGTTGTGCGCCCTCGGGTATGTGATTCAAGGGTGTCAGAAGGTCCATCGTAATCATGTTTTGCGTCCGGATGATCGGTCGGCCACGTTGATTGAACATCAACCGGCAGTACAAGCACTTTATTTTGATATGGATGGAAACACCAATACGGCCGAAGCCGTTGTGAAATACGAAACGGAGTGTGACTCTATGTTAGAAACTGTGCGTCAATGTCGAATTGGTGACGCAAAAAAAGTAATGGAATGGAAAAAACATTTGATGGCAGACGGATGCTTTGCCACCCATTTTGCGTGGACAGATTTAAAAACAAGAGAAAGGGATTCCTTATGATGGAAGAAATTGAAAAATTGAAGCCGGAATTGCTGTCGGCAATTGAAAAGGCTGATACATTGACCGTATTGGATGAAATTCGGGTCAGTGCTTTGGGAAAAAATGGGCGTATTACGGCCCTAATGAAAACCTTAGGCAGCTTGGCCCCGGAAGAGCGCAAAACAGCCGGGCAGGTCTTGAATGTTTTTAAGACAGAAATTGCAACGGCGTTAGATGCTAAAAAAGAAGCCTTGGAAACGGAGGCTCTGAATGCCAAGTTAGCTGAAGAAAGTGTTGATGTCACGCTCTCTTGTCGGCCGGAAACTGCGGTCGGTCGTATTCATCCGATTGCGCAGGTAATAGAGGAAACGCTGACTATTTTTGCCCAAATGGGATTTGATTTAGCCGAAGGTCCGGATATTGAAGATGATTGGCATAATTTTGAAGCCTTGAATATTCCGCCAGCCCATCCGGCACGGCAAATGCAGGCAACCTTTTTCTTTCCCGGCGGCAGTTTACTCAGAACCCAGACATCGGGGGTTCAAATTCGAACCATGGAAAAGAAACAACCGCCCATTAAAATTGTGTGCCCGGGTCGAACATATCGGCGGGATTATGATGCAACACATACGCCAATGTTTCATCAGATTGAGGGCCTTGTTATTGATGAAAAAACAAACTTGGCTAATTTAAAAACGGTGTTGGTGGAATTCTTTAAATTATTTTTTGAAACCGATGATGTGCAGGTGCGTTTCAGACCCAGTTATTTTCCCTTTACCGAACCGTCTTATGAAATGGACCTAGGGGGTGCAATGGCCCGGAATATCGGTAAAGAGTGGTTGGAATTGTTGGGATGTGGTATGGTTGATCCGCGTGTTTTGAAAAATTGCGGTATTGATCCGGATAAATATCAGGGCTTTGCTTTCGGTATCGGATTAGATCGACTGGCTATGATGAAGTATGGTATTAAGGACTTGCGCCCGATGTTTGAAGCCGATATGAAGTGGATTAAACATTATGGATTTTTGCCCTTGGATGAACCGACAGTGACCAGTGGACTTTCAATGAACGGAGGCAGAAAATGAAATTCAGTTTGACAACTTTAAAACAATACTTAGATACCTCAGCAACCGTTGCCGAAATTGCCGATAAATTAACAATGATCGGTTTGGAAGTTGAAGAGGTGCAAGATTTGGCTGCTAATTTAAAGGGCTATATCGTCGGTGAAATTCGGGTGGTTGAGCAGCATCCTAATGCCGATAAATTGCATGTTTTACGTGTTTTTAACGGAAAAGAAGATGTGCAAATCGTTTGTGGAGCCCCGAATGTGCGGGTCGGATTAAAATCGATATTAGCCCAGCCGGGATGCTATGTGCCTTTGTTCAAGGAAACCATTCAGATCAGTAAATTGCGTGGTGTTGAATCCAATGGAATGATGTGTGCAGAAGATGAACTCGGTGTCGGGACAGATCATCAGGGTATCATTGAATTAAATGCCGATATACCGGCTGGGACACCGGCGGCGGAAGCCTTGAATGCCGATGTAATTTTTGATGTTAACGTCACACCGAACAGGCCGGATTGCCTGGGTGTTAAAGGAATTGCCCGTGACTTGGCGGCCACCGGTATCGGCACGTTGAAGGAAGAATCTGTTTCCGAAATTCCCGGCACGTTTTCATCACCCATCAGTGTGAGCATTCAAGATAAAACCTGCCCGATTTATACCGGTCGGTTTATTCGTGGTGTAAAAAATGGAGACAGTCCCGATTGGATGAAAAAAGCTTTAATTGCGGCGGGGCTCCGTCCGATTTCGGCATTGGTGGATATTACGAATTACTTGAACATTGCCGAATGTCGGCCGTTGCATGTCTTTGATGCCGATAAATTAACCGGTAATATTACTGTCCGTCCGGCACAGGAAGGCGAAAAAATGATGGCTTTGGATGATAAAGAGTATACATTATCGCCGGCGGTTTGTGTGATCGCCGATGATAAATCTGCCCAAAGTATCGCCGGTGTGATGGGGGGTGTGGATACCTGTGTGTCGCGGGAAACAACCAATGTCTTTTTGGAAAGTGCCTATTTTGAACCTGTTGCGATTGCTAAGGCCGGCGTATTGACAGGAGCTATGTCCGATTCACGCAGTCGTTTTGAACGGGGGATTGATCCGGCAAGCAGTATTTCTGATAATGTTCGGGCAACCCGTATGATTTTAGACATTTGTGGCGGGGAAGCCTCGGAAATCGTTATTGCCGGTCAGGAACCGGATTGTCACCGGGTGATTGACTTTGATTTTGCCGAAGTGAAACGTTTAACCGGTTTGGATATCCCGCAGCCCAAAATGGAAGAAATCTTAAAAACATTGGGTTTTGGGGTGAATGGTTCACAAATTTCGGTGCCGTCCTGGCGGATTCATGATATAAGTCTGCCGGCCGATTTAGTGGAAGAAATTGTGCGCATTTATGGGCTTGATTCTTTGCCGGATGCGCCGATGCGTGCTGATGTTTTACCGACAGGCACATTATTGCCGCATCAAAAGAGGGAAGTAGCGGTTCGCCGGGCCTTGGCGGCACGGGGATTATGTCAGGCCATTACATGGTCATTTATGGATTCAAAATTGGCCAAATACTTTGGGTCCAAAGGAATCCGTATTGCCAATCCGATAGCATCAGATTTGGATGAAATGCGCCCGAGTTTGGTGCCGAATCTGTTGTCTGCCGTGAAACGCAATCAGGATCACGGCACACCGGATGTTCAGTTGTTTGAGGTCGGTCCGGCATTTTATTCCGATAAACCCGGCGAACAACGGTTGGTGGCTTGCGGTGTTCGGGCAGGGGCCTGGACGCCGAAGCATTGGTTGCAACCTTCACGAAATGTAGATGTTTTTGATGCCAAGGCAGATGCTTTGACGGCTTTGGCGGCTGTTGATGCCCCGGTGAATACGCAAATTTTCCGTAATGCGCCGGTTTGGTATCATCCGGGACGGTCGGGCAGTATTCAACTGGGTAAGAATATTTTGGCTGTTTTCGGAGAGATTCATCCGGCGGTTTTGAAAGCCTTTGACATAAAAACGCCCGTTTGTGCGTTTGAGGTTTATATGGATGCTGTGCCGGCCGGAAAAGTTAAAGGAAAAATTCAGAAAGAATTTACGGCTTCGGCCTTTTTACCGTTAACACGCGATTTTGCATTTGTGATGGACCAATCCGTTGAGGCCGCTAAGGTTATCGGAACCATTCAAAATGTTAATAAAGAATTGATTACCGGTGTTTCCGTGTTTGATGTCTATCAGGGTGAACACTTGCCGGCCGGAAAGAAATCGTTGGCGGTTCAGGTGACAATTCAACCGCGGGAGAAAACCTTAACCGATACGGAAATTGAAACATTGTCCACGCAAATTGTAAACTTTGTGACCAAAAACACCGGGGCGGTGTTGCGGTCATAGGTTGTGCGGTTGCAGATTTGGAAAGGTGGCCGGGAAATTTTCCGGCCGCTTTTTTTATTTCGACTGTCATCTTTGCGCAGGTGAGGATCCATCAGATACGCAAAACCTATATGTCATCCCTCGCTTGACGGGGGATCCATGAATACGCTGGGTCAATATCCATCGGGGTTGTTAAAGGGGACATAAAGCAAGGTTTAAAGTAAACATTTTTTTTCATTTTTTTGAAAATTTTTTATTTTATCGTTTTTTATAATCTTTTCAGAATGTAAGAACGGATTTTGTTCCAAATCCGTTCCTTTCGTTTTTCCTAATTTTTCAAAATTTCAGGGGG
>JAFTEW010000029.1 GCA_017453485.1 Alphaproteobacteria bacterium
ATTGTATTGGCATTGGATTTATTGATGGCATAGCGGTATCCGGCTATTCCCCCGATGGTCAATACCCCCATAATGGCCAGAGTCCCCAGCATCTCTACCATACTCCGCCCGAGTTCTGTATTTACTTTCTTTTTGATCATATTATGCTTCCTTATAAAAAACGCGTCCTGATGAGGGACGGTTGGAAGCTCGAAAACTATCAGATAAATAGTGTTGTATATTTGGATAAAATATCCTTATTTTACAACCCTCCAACCGATAGTGGTTGGAATTTTAACGTTAATTAAACGTATCTGAGAGGCTTTCGAGACCTCAAACCGAGAATCACTCGATTCACCCCTAACCTATCAGATTTTGTTTCCGATAGCAAGAGGGATTTTTTTATATCCGAATAAAAAAAAGGGGGGGAGATCCGCCCCCTTCCCTTTAAAAAATCATATACTTTAAACCAAATAGCCGTGTTTTAAGGCTGCCCCGATAAAGGCTTTAAAAATCGGATTTGGCCGACCGGGACGTGATGTAAATTCCGGATGAAATTGAACCCCAATAAAGAAAGAATGTGATGGAATTTCAACAATTTCCGGTAAAAGACCATCAGGTGATTTTCCAGAAATAATAAACCCTTTTTCCTTTAATTGCCCCTCATACGATATATCCATTTCATAACGATGACGATGGCGTTCATGAATTTCTTTGGCCCCTTCATAAATTGTTGAAGCCAAAGAATTTTGTTTTAAAATACAAGGATATGCCCCCAGCCGCATCGTGCCGCCCAGGTCTCCAT
Organism: Alphaproteobacteria bacterium; assembly: GCA_017453485.1. Lineage (GTDB taxonomy): Bacteria > Pseudomonadota > Alphaproteobacteria > CAAHEQ01 > UBA3637 > CALXZG01. The sequence goes on from JAFTEW010000029.1 coordinate 785, forward strand.
TATCCGGGCGAATTTGCTTTTGTCCGTCTTGTTCCCAAACTTTCATTTTGGAAATAACCGGCGTGCAATTACCACCGAATTCGGCAGAACTGGCATTTTGAATCCCCAGCAAAGATTGACAGGCCTCTACAACAGCCATCTGCATTCCCAAACAAATACCGAAAAATGGCACATTATGTTCCCGTGCATAGCGAATCGCTTTTATTTTTCCCTCTATACCGCGAACACCAAAACCACCGGGAATTAAAATACCGGCATACGGGGTTAAAGCCTGATTTACTTCCTCTTGCGAAAGATTTTCCAATTCTTCGGATTCCATCCAGGTAATACGCACTTTAGCATTATTTGCAATCCCGGCATGAATCAGGGCTTCATGTAGGGATTTATACGCTTCCAATAAACCACAATACTTACCGACAACGGCAATTTTCACTTCTTTTTCATAGTTTTGGCAGGTATGAACGATACGTTTCCAACCATCCAAGTCAGGTTCCGGAGATGTTTCCAATAATCCGAAATGTTTTAAAACTTGGGTATCAAGCCCCTGATCATGATATGTCAATGGGATTTTGTAGATATTATCCACATCTAGAGCCATAATGACATCTTCCGGTGCTACATTACAGAATAAAGCTAACTTACGCCGTTCATCCGTTCCTAAGGCAACTTTACTGCGGCACAGTAAAATATCCGCTTGAATACCGGCTTCCATTAAGGTTTTGACGGCATGCTGAGTCGGTTTTGTCTTTAATTCTCCGGCCGTGTCAATATAAGGCAATAATGTCAAAAAGAGGAAACATACATTTTGGCGTCCGACATCATTCGCAAATTGACGAATTGCTTCCAGAAACAATGTCCCTTCTATATCACCGACGGTGCCACCCACTTCATACAGGACAAAATCTTCCCCATGTAAATCTGATTTTAAAAAGTCTTTGATTTCATTTGTGACATGAGGTATTGCTTGAACAGTTGCACCTAAGTAATTGCCTTTACGTTCTTTTTGTATAACATTATAATATATTCTTCCGCCAGATATGCTATCCGTTTTGTGACAACTGATATCGGTAAAACGTTCATAATGTCCCAGGTCTAAATCTGTTTCTGCTCCATCGTTCGTCACAAAAACTTCCCCGTGTTGATAGGGCGACATTGTCCCCGGATCAATGTTTAAGTAAGGGTCCATTTTACGCATTCTGACGGAATAACCACGCGCTTTCAGCAAGGCTCCAACAGAAGCAGAAGCAATCCCCTTTCCCAATGAAGAGACAACACCACCTAAAATAAAAACATATTTTGTCATTTTATACCCCTGTTATATAAAGAAAAAAACTCCCCGCTTTGAAGGGAGTTCCGGTTATTTTTTGATTGATTTTGAGAGGGAAAAATATACTCACCATTTCGGTGACAAACGATAACCCAATCCGTGAAAAGAATATTCATATGACTTTTCCCATTACTGATAAGACCATTCTATCAATTTTCAAACAAAAAGCAAGGAAAAAGAATACAATCTGAGTATAAATTATTAACCGTTTGTTTTTCCTGTGTTTTTTTCAACAAAACGATACCAAAGCGGTGATTCTGATTTGGACAGAATGGGGGCCGATGAATTTGTTTCGGTAGTGCTTGAACCGATTCGTTCGGCCTCCTGTTGTTGTATTTTCATGGCAATAGACATGGAAATAAATCCGGATATATCCTGCCGAATATCAGTTTGCTGATTTGTTTCCGCCTGGTTGCGGCTTTTAGCCAATGACAGATAGGCCTCCTTTTCTGCCGGTGTCTGAAACGGATATACTTTAAATTGTGACGGCAGATGATCTGTGCCATGTTTTTTTGTAAATTCTTCGGCTTCCCGCCCATCAATCGGTGCCATATCAATAATTTGAGAAATGGATAGCATTTTTAATTCTTCGGGATGATGGGTTGTATAAATGATTGTCCGCTTTTTCTTTTGCCCATTGATGACAACGTAATCGTTGTTTAACATTTCCAACATTTTGGGAACCAGCGATGGGTCAACTCCGGATGTCGGCTCATCAAAAATAAGGATATTTTTGGGAGATAAAAAGGCCTGTAAAAACAAAACGCGTTTTTTCTCTCCGCCGCTCATTTCACGAAACAATTTCGGCTCCCTACCCCCCTCGGCAGTTTCTTTATACAGGCTGAGTCTTAACGAAGATGCGACCGTTTCAATCTGTTTTAAAGATAAATACGGGTTGCCGAAACGCAAAATATCAATGCCGGTTTGCCCGTCGTTTTCGATTTCCTGAAAACAAAAAGCAATATGTTGATTAACGGAATCACGGGGAATTTCCGTCAAATCAACACCGGAAAATTTTCCAGCCGTCATTGTTCCGTAAGAAATTGTTCCATATGATAAATCGTCAGCATGACGAAATAGTTTATAAAGAGTTGATTTTCCAGCGCCGGAGCCGCCACCTAAAACATGAATACCCGGTCCGAAAAGAATTGTTTGATCGGATTGAATGACGGGCACATCGCTTCGTTTCCCCGTTTCTTCCGCATTTTTCCCATTATAACGATGACAATAACAGATATTTTGAAGACAAATTGTATCTGCATTTTGCCGAATTTTTTTATTGCCGTATTGTAAATCATAAATAGGATTATGCCTGAATTTTTTATATTGATCATACATAGAATCGCGCGTTTCTTTCAATCTGAAATGAGCATCCAAGATATTGATAATACTGCTATTCATCACATTTATGCCCATAAATAAAGTGGCCAAATTCACAATACCCATTCCCGTTTTATAACAAAATCCCAACAAAGCGGCATTGATTAAAACGGAATATAGTGATGTTTTTCGGACTGCTCTTTTGGCGGTTTGGTTAAAACTGTGAAAAGCCCGAAATTCGGTATGCAGCCGTTGATTCATATTCCAGAATATTTTATCACCGGAAAACGTATTATTGTGTAGAGCCGGGTTGGACAAGGCGGCGAGTTTTGCTTTCTCGCTTTTTCGCCAAGTATTCATAATGCGTTTATTTTTAATCCTGATCTCTCGACGGCGACGTTCGGCGACCGATATAGAAAGCCCCAAGTTAGCCACCGTAGCCGTTGCCACAATACCACCGACAGTCAATAGAGAATGTGCTAAACCCGTTGCACCCAAGGTTGCAAAATTCATTACCGTTGGTGCCGCCATTGTTAACAACGAAATTCCCAGACCAATAAAACCGCCTTTTAATTGGATTTTACTACGGATAAAACGGACAGATTCATTGGACAAACGTTGAATATTATCTCTTAAAAAATTAGCATCTTTTGCTTCGCGTTCAATTTCCGGCATTGTTTGAACGGCTTCCTGACTGAAAACGGAAAACAGTTTATTTCCGATACGGCGATAATCTGTTTCTTCGGCAAAAGGTTTAATACCATGTGCGTGTGTTGAAGACATACGAACACCGGCATATCCGGCCAAATAGCCGATTCCCTGGCTTGTCCAAGGGGCTAAAATTGAAGTAATCGGTGATAGTAAAGTTGTTATTGTCTCCCGAATGATCAGGCTTTTTTTCTCTTCCCGAATCAAACCTTCAACACGTTTGCTAAAATCATGGCTTTCTTTGTTATACCAAGCCTTTTTCTCATTTCTATCCGCCATAGATAACCCCTTTCCAAATATCAGTATATCACAGAATTTATGATTGTCAAATAAAACTTGACAAAATATATGTCTTGTGCTATTCTCTCGTCATAGCATTGGAGGTTTACCATGAAGAAGAACAGTATTAAATGCGGTGAATATTGGTATAAAGACGGTGTCGTCATTAAACGCCCGAGGAAGAAGTTTCGCTTACCGCCTCTGCCGGATAAATTAAGAGTTAACGATGAGGATGACAATATATGTGATTTATTAACTTTTTTCTCATTTGTTGATTTTGATGATAAAATTGAAATTTTAAAACAAAACAATAAGTTAGAAAAAGAATTTCAAGGAAAGATTTTAGCATTGCATGCCCGTTTGCGGCGGATGTATATCCTATCGCAACTGACAAAGTTTGTTTCTAATACAACCAAAAAATTAGTTCGATCCTCTTCGCACCCAATACGATCGGTTGAATTATTTTCTAAAACGATGGGGCGTTCATAAAATATTTTTTATCCTGTTTCATTTTTGCTTGACAAGATAAAATAAATAGGTTAAACAAGACATACCCTGATGGCGGATGTAGCTCAGTTGGTTAGAGCGCTGGTTTGTGGTACCAGATGTCGTGAGTTCGAGTCTCATCTTCCGCCCCATTTTTTGTATGTGATGATACATGTTGATGAAAACGGGCCCGATCTCTCGGACCCGTTTTTTGCTACTGACATTCGGATTGTTGTTCTGGGGTCAAACTTTCCCAAGCCGTCGTTCCCGATGCCGGGCATTTCCGGCAATAGTTGCCATCGGTATAATGGGGGATATTACATTCCGAACATGAAACAGATAATGTTGACGGCTTTATTTCTATTTTATCTGTTGCACAGGAAATACATGAACCATAGCGATTATGTATATATCCTTCGGGACAAATTTTTAAGGCACAATAATCATAATAATACACATTCGGAGAAACAACCATTCTGTTCGGACAGGTCGCACACGGTTTATTGGGATTTCTGCGCCAGTAAGCAACCGCTTTTAAATTATCGGTATCACAGGAATAGCAGGTCGGATTTCCGTTCGTTCCGTTGGTGTATCCCATAACGGAACCGGCCGGACAAGTACAAATACCATTAATCCGTATCATATTCCCTGGACATTTCATGCAATATTTATCATCAAAAACGCCATTAGTCGGACAGGCCGCACAAGTTGCACTACTTCCGGCACCTCCGGTTGTATCACGTAAGGAAACGGTTTCATCACATCCATAACAGACACCATGGTAATCCATAACGGGCTTGTCTGACGGGCATGATTTAGGCACGCACCAACCGATATAGCCATATCCCGCGTTTCGATAAATGCGATTGGAACACCGATTACAATTTTGTGAAAGTTGATCTATTAAAATGATTGTATTTTCATCACAGGCATGGCAAACACCGGCTTTGTCCATCAACGGTTTATCCGGCGGACAGCAATTATTTCCTTTTGAATCGCAACAGTTTCCATTCGTTCCTTTGTGTGCGCAACAAGAATCCCCTACCCGCTTTTCTTCTGGGCAGCAAGTTTTTTGCCCGGAATCAAAATCGCTTAAACAGATTTCTTTCCCATTGCAATTGGTCGTGCACATCCCATCCACGCAGGAACCGCAGGGGCAATCCGTATCCGAGCCGCACCCGGAGGAAGTAATTTTAAACGAAAAAGTAATAGTATTATCAGCTGCTTGGCACAGTTCCGGTCTGGCCATTGCCACATTACCGTTAACAAAAGTTTGATAAGGTATTTTCCATCGAGCCTGTATCAAAGAGCGACACAATCGTTCCTCAACGGCGTCAAGGGATAAATCGAATCCCCCTTCATCATTAACCTCAACAAAAACAGGTAAGTCCAGGGCTGTTTTGTCACCAAATTCAGATTGATTAACAGAACCGGACAAACTCATTTGTTGAATATGAATAACAGACCGTTTGGATAACTCATCAATGGTTGATACAACATGATACTTATGTATGGCATACCGATAGCCACTGATACCACCGATTGTCAAAATCCCCATAATAGCCAATGTGCCGATCAATTCAACCAATGAGCGACCGGATATATCCTTTTTTATCTGATTTTGATTCATTTCATCCCCTTTCCGCAAAGTAAAACCACCTGAGAAACCTCAAGTGGTCGGAGAGTTCGTAAATCAGATCTCATAACATGATTCCCGGGCCTTTAAGGTCATGCCCCCGGAAGGGCACAACCCCTGAACATACACCACAGGCTCCCCGACCGTTGGTCAAGGATGTGTTAGATATGATGCTTCTTTATCAAAATAAAGACACATCACTTTGGGCAGTGTGTTCAACTACCCTATGAGATCGGCTTACGAAGCCCCTGACACTTTTCAGCCTCAGGAGATACAGATTTATTCTGCATCTGTGGGAGGTTATATCATAACAAAAAAGTCTTGTCAAATTTTAATCCGAAAAAAACGTTTGGAAAAACCCTTGCATTTTAATTTCAAATCGTGTATAAGGAAGAACGTCGGAGCGTAGCTCAGCCTGGTAGAGTACTTGCTTTGGGAGCAAGGTGCCGGAGGTTCGAATCCTCTCGCTCCGACCATTGTTTTTGTTTTATTTTTCAATTATTTAATTAATCATGATATTTTTTTGATCGCATCAAATTTATTATTATTGATAACCGTAATTATGCTCTTGTTTTTTATTCTTTTTCTGAATAATATGCGGGTATATTTTATGAAATGGGAGGAAATATGTCATCCATTATACAATTTTTAAAATTACTTATATCCGGGAATAAATTACAAGGAATTAAGTTTAGAACAATCCTTTCCATTATTTTAACTTTTTCCGTTCTTATTATAGAAATAGCAATATACTATATCAATTGGGACACTATCCCGGATATGATAAAATATGATTATGATTTTTCAGGTCAACCCAATAATATCTGTGCAAAAAAATGGATATGGTATAACCTTATTTTTCAGATATTTATTTGTGCTCTCGTATTTATAATAAAATATTTTTCATACAAAACGAAGCGTATTCATCGTATTGTTTATGATGAAAACGATAAATTAATTCCGATTATGGACAAACGTTTTTCTATGTTTGCATGGGAAACGGCAATGCTTTTTGTGACGACAGAGCAAGGTTATATTTTTGCCTTAATTGATGTTATCGAAAATCGTATGTGTGATGACATCGTGACACTTATTTTCCTGTTCTGGCTGGTTTTACTTATTGTTGAATTTCGATCGGATTTAAAAGTATTAAAAAACAATCATAACGATCTGAAAAAAACAACAAAAAAGGCATAACAACAGGTATTGTTATGCCCTTAAATACAATTTAGAATTAATTGCAATACACCGAGAAACTCTCCGGTGCATAAATTCCCATGGTCAATCCCCCCATCAAAGAATCGTAAAATGTCCAATGAGACTCTATCGCACTAATACCTTTAGCCGGGCACACGTTTTCCAAATGGTAATCTGTCTTTTGCCACATGCCCCATAGAAAGAAATGGCTTCTGCCTTCATATGACGGTGCAACTTCAACGTCTTGTTGTTGAGAGAGATTAAACCGCATAATATGGTCACTCCCACAAGCAGATAACATCAAAGCAAGTCCGATACAAACTAAAAATTTTTTCATAGGTAATCCTTTCACAAAAACCAAATACAGAGGAACACATTTCCCATGTTTACGACGTATATAATAAATACGATAGGATGTCAATAGTTTTATATTCATTAAGAAAATTATCGTTAAATTTGTATATAATCATTGTCACGTAAAACAAATGATGCTATACTATCTCTGATGGCTATGTTTGACAAAAGGTCTCATTTGTTTGCCAAATTATTCAAATTGAAAGGATTTCTACTATGACTGCTCAGGAAACACTACAAAAATTACAGCAACCGACATTTGCTTTAATTGCTTCTTTTTATCAAGCACCGGAAGAAATTCAAAATATCTTTGTCGATATGCTGTCGATTTATGAAAAAAATCCGACCCCGGATACGGCAACTTTATTGTTTGACAAAGTTATGGGAAAAGAAACACCTGATGAAAAAAAAGAGTGGTTCAAACAACAAGCGGCTACGATTTCTGATGAATTTAAACAACAAATTCAAACAAAATATATTCAAAATAAAAATCCGGTTCCGAAAGGTGTTCCGACATCTGGGAATCTGTTGGTTGGTTTCGGATGCATCAATCGATCAGATAAGGATGCTTTATTGGATGCTCAGGCAGCAGCCCGCATTCTGTCACATTGGGATCATCCGGAAAAAATTTCATTGACGGATGAGTTGTTCGGTCACGATAAAGATGGCCGGCTATCTGAGGCTCGCCCTCACCTGGATAAACCTTTTGCAACGCCTATTCAACGATTAGAACATCTAAGTGCCGTTTGGGCAGGTTTTTCCATTATGCAAAAGCCATATCGGCAGATTTCCGATAAAAGTGATGGTTTCGGCACATTTGTTCCGGACATCAATTCTGTTTCCCGAGAATTCCGTCAAGCGGCTGTCATAACTTTATATCAGGTTGCCGATCGGCTATCAAAAAATTCCGAGAAAGTCGCCCTTCAAATCAGACAGGCGGCGAATGAATCAGGTTCTGAAACAGAGGAAAAAGATTGGTCGTTTCATCAAATAGAAAAAATGACAAAAGAAATGTTGCCATGCCTTTTCAACTGGCATGCTCCGCATCTGAATCGGTCCAGGGTAACCCCTTGTGAAGATTCTTATACACCGGAGGAAAGGACTTTGGTTCAAAAGATGATTCAAAAACGAATAACCCAGATAAAAACAGCCGGATCTATTCTGCTTTCTAAACAGAGAAATGTTCAAAACGCATAATACATAAATAAACATTACAAAATATAAAACACTTTTGCACCAAAAAGCCATTGTTTGGGCAGTCCTGTTAAAAATTATTTGACATTTCTTTTTTTTGGGTATATAAAATACCCCGACACGGAATGTAGCGCAGCCTGGTAGCGCACTTGTCTGGGGGGCAAGGTGTCGTGGGTTCAAATCCCGCCATTCCGACCACTAAACACAAAGCATCAGAAATGGTGCTTTTTTCTTTTGTTTACAAGCATTTATAAAAGTTCGAATGTCCAACTTCCAAAATTGGCTATTTTTGCAAATTTACGAACTTTTGAAGAAAAAAATCCTTATTTTTCAATACTCGCCTCTTGGGAGCCTAAAACATGCATCCCAGGAATTATCAACGTGTTTTATGACGATTCTTATGTGAGGTTTTCTCATAAAAAAGCTTATATCTTTTATGACATTGTTTTATAAATTCTTTAACATAGGGAGCCAATTGATCAGGACCTTTCTCTGCATATTCTTCCGGATTGTATTTTATAGGGAAACCTTTACTTAATAAGAAGGCCCCAATATCGACCAGTTCAAAATGAATTGGCTGAAGCTCAAACAAACTTTGCCTTTGTTTTTTTTGATATAAGTAACTTTCATTAAATAATTCTTTATCTAACCAGTAGCTACTACGTATAATAGCGCCGATGGCAATATCAGCTCCATATTCTTTTTTGTATTCAAAATCTGGCTGTTGAATAATGGTGCGAATTTGATTCAATCTAGGTTCCCACGGACCATCTGCATCTGCCAACCGACAAACTTGATAATATTTTTGAAAATATTTTCGATATTCTCTCTCTTTTTCCATATTAGCCATTATACTCTGTATAAGAAATTATGTCAATAAAAATAGGGGTTCGTGAATTGTGAGTTAATTCCGACCACTAAACACAAGTCGTCTGAAAAGGCGGCTTTTTCTTTTATTTCCAAGGCGTTGTGCGAGTTCGAATGTCCAATGGTCAAAAATAGCTGTTTTTAGCCATTTACGAACTTTTAAGGAGAAAAGTTTTTATTTTTCAATACCTCTCACTTGGGAGCCTAAAACCACCATCCCAGAAAAAAACTTGACTTTTAAAGAGGTTTATGCTAGCATTACCTAAAAGCGAAAAAGGATTACTATGACTCAATTATCATATACAAAAAAAGTGGCTCAATTAAAAGAATTAGCCAATTCTAATTTTACCAATCGCACGATGTTCATGTTAACTGGTATAGAAGATATTTTAACTCAAAAATGGTATAAAGATTCTAGATATTGGGATGAAGATTATAGATATTATATTGATATGACATATGATATTGCTATGCCTGAATTGGCGATGAATTCTGAAAAACCCTCAAAGGCATTGACTGCACTCGCTTTCAATGAGGCTTTCAGACCAAAAGATTATCAAAGATTAGTTGAGGCGAGCAAAAAAGCTTCCTCAACTGAATTAAAAGAGTTTTTAACCCAAGAAGTTGATCATGAACCAAAAGAGAAAGTTATTAATTACCTTTCTTTTCCCTTGCTAGCTATGATGACACAGCATCTAAAACCGTGGGAAGCGACAGATATTTTTCTGATAGAACCAAACTTAATTAAAGATTGTATTCCTGAGATTCGTTCAAAAACATTCAAAGAATTAATGAATGAAAGTACCTATTTACTTTTACAACGAAAAGCACCAAAAGAATTACAAGAAGATTTAAAAATTAGTGATAAAACTCCCGACGCTTGCTGTGGAGCTATATCTTTTATCAACGAGGATTCATTTAAGGGTGAAATAGTAACCAGATTAGATACTAGAATACTTGATGCCGGTTCTCATTGGGTAGATGTTAGGAAAGCTAGAGTGTCAACGCACCAAACAGGTACCGCTGTAAAGATTCAACAATGGCTTCAAAATAACCGAACTCATTCTTAACATTTTACAGGCTCGTAAATTGCGCATTCATTCCGACCACTAAACACGAAGCATCAGAAATGGTGCTTTTTTTCTTTTATTTTCAATCATTTGCGTGAGTTCAAATGTTGCAGGGCGAAAAAACAGCCATTTTTGCAAATTTACGAACTCTTGAAGCAAAAAATCCTTTAAAATCAATGTAGGCAGTCTGGGAAGCAAAAAAGTCAATCCCAGGAATTTGCAATAATTTTCTTAAATTTTAAATAACAAAAATGAGGTAAAAAAGGCTTTAAAATATACTATTTTTAATCCTATCACTATTACTTCTTTGTATTAATATCTAACACTAAAAATTTTCCCAAACTAATAAGAAGATTATGAATAAAAATAGGAATTAAGAAAAGAAAGAAATAGAATATACTGCCTGCAATACCAGAAAAGCAAAAAAGTTTTTGTGAATTACAGTTGTTAAAAAAGCCGCCACATAATGCAAAAAAGAGAATTAATCCATTTGAAAGTAACCGCATTCTTTTTATCTTATTCGTTGCACCAAAAAAAAGTGCAATATAGGGTGGTAAAATAAGGGTAAGAACTAAAAGGATATAAAGAATGTCACGTAATGCATTTTTGCTGTTTAAAACAGGGGCTATAACGATAATCCCATAAAAAAAGAGCAAGAGGAAAATATATCCCATGCAATTCAGCACAGAAATTGATTGATAAATAATGTTTTTTTTCATAATTTATATTTCCTTATCACTTTTTTGATAACATATTTGAAAATCTATGTCAACAGTAAATAGAAAACATGACAAAAACTGTCACTACTGG
>JAFTEW010000030.1 GCA_017453485.1 Alphaproteobacteria bacterium
AGGATGAGTTTTGCGCACGTGTAGATGCGATGAAGCGGACGCCATATTTACCTGGGGCTGATGAAAATGCGGAAGCGAATATTGTGTTATGTTATGCCCAGGGGGAAGAGGGATGTATATTGCCGGATCGGACAGACAAGCCGTGCGACATTCCCGATGGAGGGACGATAGCGCATGGGGCTTCATATTTGGATTGTGGTGTTTGCGATAATGGGGAGTTACGGGTGGATTCTGATGCGCAGACGGATGTTTGCCATTACTGTGACAGCAACACATTGACCTTTGTGTTGAAAGACGAACAGAAACAAACCGTTTGTGGAACGGATCCGGCTGTCTGTTGCCAATCATGCAGTGCTTCAAACCCAAACGTGTGTCGGAAAACCTGTTTGGATACGCCGAATGCCTGTCAGGTTTGTGATGACACAACGGGCGAAATAAAGGCAAATATGCTATCAGAAGGTCAAGAGGTTCAGGATGTATGTCATAAATGCGCCGGGGGAACTATTACCTTAAAAGATGCCGGGAAAACGGAAGTGACGGTTGATGGGTGTTGCTCCACGGGTAAAGTATATATGGTTGATGGCATAAAAAGATGTTGTTCGGGAACAGTTTATGATAATAACACAAAGTGTTGCCCCAGCGGAAATTTTGACTGCGCCGGTGTTTGCGATGGGACAGCGATAGATAAAACCGTAACGAATTGTGACGGAACAACGCGGACCTGTTGTAGTGCTGATGCCTCCTGTAAAAATGAAGAACATTGTGGGTGTATCGGCAGCGGTAATGCATGTCAAATTTGTGATTATTCAACCGGTCAATGGGTAGTTAATCCGGATATGGAAAATAAAGAAATCGGATCCTGTTCCAGATGTGTGGGTGGTGAGTTGATTAATATTCCGGCCTGTTGTCCCGAAGGTTCCACAAAATTATATAAGAATACAACCATTACGGATGCAAATTTTGTCGGTTGCTGCCCTGATGATAAACTTGTGCGGGGAAATGAAAACACAGCCGGATTATACAAAGGGTCTTACTATAACAGTAGTAAAGTTCAGTATAATTGTTGCAGTGATGATCAGGTTGTCCTTGGTGATGGGACTTCAACTATATCTTCTTGTTGTGCAAAAACGCGTGTTTATGGCTCTAATCAGTGTTGTGCAAGAGAATTAAGCGTGGCATCGGATGGGACAAAGGCATGCTGTGGCAGCAACCAAATAAACATCGGTAGCGGAACGTGTTGTGCAGCAAATCAGGTCTATATGGAAAACGGTGTTCAAAAATGTTGTTCGGGAACGGACTATATTTTACATGGAAATTCTTGTGATTATTGTCCAACATATTCCGAGACATACAGTTATAGGATATCAGACAGACTCCGTGTAAGTCACGAGTTCCCAACCATAACGGTTCCGGGTAATGGTGCCTGCAATTATCGTGCCAGTTTAAATATCACGTGCGTGGACGATTATTTGGATATATACGTGAACGGTTCTAAATATCAAACACAAGCGATGTGCGGAAATGATGCTTCTTATTGTCCTGCTGCCTCTGTTATAAGAAGGTGTCCAAGTGTATCAGTTAATGTGGGCGATTCAATAAAATTGAAATTACGCGGTATTGTCTCTCCTCATACGGGTTATACTATTTTTAAAGGAAGTTTAACATTAACCCCGCAATAATTTTTATCCTTAAAGGCAAAATGCCGAACAGGTTCGCTTTGAATATTTTTTTGGGAATAAGTCGGCACCTTGCTCTTTCGTCAAGCGATCCTGAAAAATTATACAGTTCCGGTTTGTAGCAACTCGGTAGCCATGGTGCGGGCTGTATCTGTGATTTTTTCACCGGACAGCATTCGGGCGATTTCATCCCGCCGCTGATCGGCCGTCAAAACAGATACCGATGTGATGACTTGTCCGTCTTGCTCGGCTTTATGGACCGTCAGGTGTGCCTGACCGAAAGCGGCTACTTGGGGAGAGTGCGTGACAACCAATACCTGATTTCGGGTGGCCAACCGTTTTAATCGTGCCCCGACGGCGGCAGCCGTTGCACCACCGACCCCGCTGTCAACTTCATCAAATATCAGGGTTTCCGTTTCGTCAGCCATAGCCAAATTAACCTTTAATGCCAGCATAAAGCGTGCCAATTCCCCGCCGGAAGCAATTTTGTGAATAGGGGCAAGTGGTGTCCCTTTGTTCGTTGATACCAGGAATGAGACTTGATCGATGCCGGTCTCGGACCAATTCGCTTCATCCCGTTTTTGAATATCTGTTTTAAAGGTGGCTTTGTTCAATTTCAAAGCCGGCAATTCCTGATTAACCGCCATATCCAGTTGTTTGGCGGCTTGATGACGATCGGATGATAACCGTTCGGCACAGGTTATGTAGGATAAACGGGCCTCTTCCTCTACTTTGCGCAGGGATATCAAAGATTCTTCCCCTAATTCTAATTGAGTCAGTTGATTTTTTAATCGCATCTGTAAATCAGGCAATTCGGCAATTTCAACATGATGCTTTCGGGCCATATCCCGTAGAGCGAATAACCGATCATCAATGGTTGATAATTCGGACACATCACCCCATTGTTCCATTTCTTTTTCAATCGTTGCGGCAGAATCACTTAATGTTGTTATGGCCTCATCTATTTGTTCGGACACGCTGTGCAAAGTATTATCGGCCAAATCATTCGCCCGATTTAACTGTGTGGCTGCTCGCCCTAGGGAAGCCAGACATCCGTTTTCATCATCGGATAAAATGGCATAGGCCGTATTTAAGGCCGTGACAATTTTTTCACTGTTCATCAGGCGGGTTCTCTTGGTGACAAGGATTTCTTCTTCATTCGGTTGCGGATTTAATTTTTCTAAATCTCGGACCGATTCGCGAAGATATGACTCTTCCTTTTGTGCTTGCAGCAGGGATTGTTCGGCTCTGTCCCGTTGGCGCTTTTGATATTGCCAATGTTCAAAAGCGTGTCGGCAATCTGACAAAGGTCCGGATAGGGAAGCATAGGTGTCCAATGTATTTAAATGAGTGGATACATCCAATAATTTATGAGAGGCAAATTGTCCGTGTATTTCAACAAGGTTATCCCCCAAGTTCTTTAAAAAGCCGATACTGACCGGTTCGTCGTTCATAAAGGCACGACTGCGTCCGTCGGCTGTAATCACACGTCGTACAATAATTTCGCCGGTAAAATCATACCCGTGTGCGGTCAATAATATACCTGCCGGATGGGTAATCGGCACAGAAAATACCGCCGTGACGGAGGCTTCTTTTTGTCCCTGACGGACTAAACCGCTGTCGGCCCGCATCCCCAATGCTAGGGACAAGGCGTCCAATAAAATAGATTTACCGGCTCCGGTTTCTCCGGTAAAGACCGTCAAACCGGATTCAAAATCCAAATCCAATTTATCAATTAAAACAATGTTCCGAACCGATAAACGGGTTAGCATCAGGCTGTTATTCCTTTAATAATTTTTTTGCTTTCAGGGTCCAACTGTCTTCCGGATACTTTTGCGTCAGAACATCGGCTGTCTTTTTGGCGACTTCGGGTAATCCTAACATAATATATGCAGCGGTTAAACGATAATAAGCCTCGGGTATCTGATTGGAATCGGGATAAGTTTCAATAACCGTTTTGAAACGATTCGCCGCCGGAATCAGATCTTCATGGCGCAAATAAAAACGACCGATAGTCATATCCTGTGCCGCCAAATGATTGGTCATATCCCCCATCTTGCTTTGCGCATCAATGGCATAAACAGAATTCGGATAGCGGGCAATTAATTCCCGGAAAGTAGTTTGAGCCTGTTCGGTCATTGATTGTTCGCGGGCCGCATCTGACATCTGTTCAAAATAGCATAGCCCCTTTAAATAATAGGCATAAGGTGTGTTTCGATTACCGGGGTGCAATTGGATAAAACGGTCAAGTGTTAAAATTGCTTCATCATATTCATTTTTTTGATAGTAAGAATAGGCCGCCATAATCTGAGCCCGTTCCGACCAAACAGAGTAGGGATGTTGTTTTTCCACTTCATCAAAATATTCGGCCGCCGTTTCATAATCGGTTTCTTGAAATGCCTTATATCCTTCGGTATATAATGTTTCAGGGGATAGCCCCTCCATACTTTTTTCCGTAGAACAGGCCGTCAGCACTAATAAAGATGAAATAATTCCAATGGATAATAACTTTTTCATATACATTCCTCTTTCGTTTGACGGCCCATCATAGCAATAAAAGAAAACTTTATCAACTTTTTTCATTGAATTTGAAAAAAAATTATGAAATACTGCCCAAAAAGGAGATTGATAATGCAGCGATTGAAGTGTTTTCTGACGGGATTGTTGATTTGTATCGTGTCTGCAAGTGGATGGGCCGAATTAAAAATTGATGTATCCGGTGCCGTGTCCGAACCGATACCGGTTGCCGTGCCGGCTTTTACCGGCAATTTTGATGATTCGGCCGAAATATCGGATATTGTTGTAAACGATTTGGAACGATCGGGGCTGTTTCGATTGGTTAATCGTCAGGCTTATATTCAGCAAATGAAGGATGTCAACACGCGCCCCGTTTTTTCAGATTGGCAAGCAATTAAAGTTCAGGCATTATTGAACGGTGAAGTTAATCTGACCCCTGACGGTAAAGTTCAGGTATCATACAGATTATGGGATATTTTTGCACAAACACAATTGGATGCAAAAATTATGACAACGGAAGTGACATCAACCAGAAAATTGGCGCACATGATTGCCGATTCGGTTTATGAGCGAATCACCGGTGAGAGCGGCTATTTTGATACACAAATTGTGTTCGTATCGGAAAGCGGTCGCCAAAATAACCGCGTAAAGCGATTGGCTATTATGGATCAGGACGGTGCTAATTTCCGATATTTGAGCGATGGGAAAGAGCGAAATATGACGCCGCGTTTTTCTCCAACGATGGATAAAATTGCTTATCTGTCATATAAGGGTGGTCATCCGCGGGTTTATACGATGGATATTCGGACCGGTGAAACGAAAATGATCGGTCAGTTTAAAGGAATGTCTTTTGCCCCTCGATTTTCACCGGATGGTACAAAATTACTGATGAGTTTGGCTCAACAAGGCAATTCCGAAATTTATGTCTATGATTTAAGGACCCGTGAACACAAAAGGCTGACTAACCATCCGGCGATTGATACATCGCCCAGTTATTCTCCGGACGGGAAAAAGATTGTTTTCAATTCTGATCGCAGCGGTCAACAGCAACTTTACGTTATGGATTCCGATGGTGGAAACATTAAACGAATCAGTTTTGGCGAAGGTTCCTATGCAACACCGGTTTGGTCACCGCGGGGGGATTATATTGCTTTTACAAAAATTAAAGACGGTGTTTTTCACATTGGTGTCATGCACCCAGACGGAACAGGAGAACGGTTGATTACCAACGGTTTTATGGTTGAGGCTCCCACTTGGGCCCCCAATGGTCGGGTATTGTCCTATTTTAAGCAAAAACCGTGGGATGAAAACGGCAAAAATGGTGGTGTTCAAATGTATTCCATTGACATTACCGGTTATAACGAACAGATTCTGCCGACACCTGATGATGCATCCGCACCGGCTTGGTCACCGCTTTTGCATTAAAAAAATGAATAAAGTAGTTGCTTTTTATAAAAAAAAGTTTTATGAAGAGAATATCGGGTTATTAAAATAAGGAGAAAAATATGAAAAAGTTGTCATTTGTTTTGTTCGCTTGCACGGCATTAGTCGGATGTTCAAGTTACGAACCGGATTTGGATAAGGCCGCAGATGTTCGTGCCGAAAATCGGGCTGCTTTCCATCAGGAATTCGGTTGTCCCTTTACGGATGATCATGCCGCCTATCGTCAATGTGTTTTGAATACTTATTACGGAACGCATCCGCGGACCTATGCGGTTAAACAAAATAAAGACGGTAAATCCGTTGCCGTTATTCGCAATGAATCACGTTCTTCTTATGATGCCGAAACGGATACCTATAAAACCGAACGAATTATCGTCATAGAAACGGAAGAAAAATTAGTTCCCGTTCCGGTTGAGGCCGCTCCTCAATTGATCGAACCAGAGGTTTTACCGCCTGATTTACCGACCGCGGAAGAACCGACTCCGAAGGAAACATGGTGGGATACATATCAAAAGGAAAAACCGGCACCGGCCAAAGAACCGCAATGTCCCTGCCCGGATCCGAATGAACCTTGTCCTCAATGCGTGGATAAATAACATAAAAAAAACAACCGATGCTCCGGTTGTTTTTTTTGTGTTATCAATGAGTCTGGGCAAGTCAGGCCATAATCCTTTATGGCATACCCTAATCCGGACAGCATTGAATTGCAGATATAATGCAACAGATATTATATTGAATTTCAAGAACGATACTTTTCCGCTTGACATCGGGGGATAGCCGTATATAATACGGATATCGGAGGTTTTTTTATGAAAGGATTTGCATTTTTTTTGATTACTTTTTGCGGATTGCCGGTGCTTGCCGCGACCGTAGAGGATTTATTGCAAACAAATGCATCCCCGGATGAGATTATCAATCAGTTAGAACATCCGACTCCGTCCTTGCCGTCAAAGGAAAATGAATTTATTCAAATCGGCACGATTGTCTCATTGATACAAAATAAAGAAGATGAGACAAAATATGATTTTACCATTGAATTACTTTCGGATGGTTCTCTGATAACCGTGATCCAAGATAATGCAATTGGGCTTCGTCCCGGTGATATGGTGAAAATTGTCGGGGATAACCCCAAAATTGAGGAAAAAATTTAACGGTCTATCGGCAGGGATGTTGACGCCGAAATTCATACAGCGTTAAAGCCGCTGCGTTTGAAACGTTCAGACTTTCAATTACCGGGTTCATCGGTAATTTGACACAATAATCACAATTTTCCCGCGTCAGACGACGCATTCCGTCTCCTTCGGACCCCATGACAAAGGCGCATCGGTCCGGTAATTTGGAGTCAGTTATGGATTGCTCCGCATAGCCGTCCAATCCGATACACCAAAATCCGGCCTCTTTTAAGGCATCCATGGCACGGGCTAGATTAGGCACCCGAATAAACGGAATCAATTCTAATGCCCCGCTGGCCGATTTAGCCAAAGTGCCACTTTCTTCCGGGGCTCCGGCCTCCGGCACAATAACGGCGTCGGCATCAAAGGCAATACCTGACCGTAAAATGGCTCCGATGTTATGGGGATCAGTGACCTGATCTAAAATCATGATTGTTGCGGTTTTATTTTCCTTTAAGGATTTAATCAAGTCCGAAACGGACAGTTGCGTTAAAGGAGCACATCGGGCGACCAGCCCTTGATGCAGAGCATCCCGACCAACCAGGCTATCTAAAAAAGGTCGGTCTACACACCGGCTTTTAACAGCATCGGGAACAGATAAAGAATCTAAACTGCCTTTGGTATAGTATAATTCTAAAATTCGGCGTCTTTTGTTTTTCAAGGCCAATTCAATCGGATGCCGCCCGTATAAAAAAATATCGTGACTATTCTTCGGTTTGGATGAATGCTGTCCCATCATGTCCCCCTTAATCCCGTTTAAACAGTTTTGACAGTTGAACAGGTTCGGTCAATCGAATAACCGTATGATATGGTATGTTCATGTTTAAGGCCTGTTTTAAAGAATCGGGAACCGGTTGTCTGACCGCCCGATAATAACCGGCCATAGCCGTCATTAAATCTCTGTCCGATATGGTTAAATTCACCGTTTGAATGTGTCCGGCCGTCCATCCCCACAACCCCGGTCGGATATCCTTAACGGTTGTTCGGACTTGAAGAATTTCTTTATTTCCTTGTTCCAAAAGGAAAACCATTTGGGACATTGTCCCGGATGGTGTTATTTCCAAAATGACAGACCCTTGAAATAAATCCCGATTAAACAGGACAAAAGCCTCTATCGGTTGACGGATAAAACCATCCGGAACCTTAAATTCGGAAAAGATGTTCAGTAATTGATGATGATCCAGATCAAGTAAAGTTCCCGCAAAATCTATTATGACGCCGGACAGATGTACCTTTGTATTTAATGGATCGACTTGCAGAGCCATTCGGTCGGCATTCATCCGGATCGGTAAAACGGGGAAGTTGGGATTTCGGAAAATCAGTCCCTTACCCAATAACGGCTGTTCAACGGTCTGAAATGTCATTTCATCCGGTGTAAAGGGAGCCGTTCTTTGATACATTGTCAATACATCCTCTGTATCGGATTGTGATGCCCAAACGGCACACAAAATGATAAAAACAGAGAGGCTGATTATCGCCAAAAGAATCAGGCGTTTCGTGGAATACTCCCGTTTGGTTCAACCGGTGTAAAGGTATCAATTTGAACAAAACCACGCCGATCGGGTTGACTATCATATAAAAAATCGCCTTCGGCAATCCCCCATCCCAAAGACAGCCGAGAACCTTTGGCTCGCAGGGCAACCGGTGAATCAATCAAAGCGATTCCGTCCTCATCAAAACGGGCAATATGCACCAAGGCTTTTCCGGTCACGGATTGGCCCAACAATCGAGATACCGTTAGCAAATGCGGCACTTCGTCTAAACGATTGGAATCAATTAAGGCGGGCGTCATTTTGTTATCTGATTGCAGCGGCGTTTCAGCGGTTGTTCCCTCATTAAAAAAATCAGTTTGAACACGCGGACCGGATGGCACCTGATCCTGATATTTGAAAATTTGTTCCGGATTCATCGGGGAAACAACGGTATGGGCCGGATTTGTTGCCGAGGAACTATTCGAAACAGAGTTATTTGTCCGTGATACCGGGGGTTTGACCGGGGTCACCTGAACGACGGGTAGCCCTGATTCATGCCGGATTTCATGGGGACGAGGTTTGTCGTCTTCTTCCCCCCCGACGGCTAATACGTTTCTGGTCCGATTAGACGACGGCAAGCGCCGTATTTTAATTTGTTGTTCGGCCAGGGATATATCCGCAAAGAAAGCCACGTCTGCATTTTCGGGATTTTCTTTTTCCGAAGCATACAGGTAAATTTTATCGGGGGTGGAACAAACCTTTTGAACACGTTGGATAACTGATTGAATAATATTTTGCTGAATTGTTTCATCTTCAAACAATTTGGTATCGGGGGTGACCGCCAGGACACGGGCGGGGGCACATCCCAAAAACGGCCCATAACTTTTATCCGATCGGCGTATTGCTTTTGATGTTCCCAAATATCGGATATTCAATCGATCTTCCTGTCCCAATTGATAAACAAGAGTTTGTTCCTCCTGATCCCCCAGGAACAGTGATTTCAAAGTCACATGCATCGGTTCTCTCCCCATCCAATAGCCTTGGGCAAACATACCGTCACGTTGATCAACAACTTTTCCGAAAGCATTTCGAACGGCCAAAGATCCGTATCCGTCCAAAACACCGTAGGGGCATTCTCCCTCAACCTCTGTTAAATACCAACCGGTTGTGTTTTGGTGTGTCAGATAATGAATGGCGCAAGATCTGTCCGTTGTTGTTAATAATTCATCCCGAACACGGGGCAAATCGTCGGCAGCCCCGACCGGATAAACGGTGGACAAAACCAATGCCGATAAAACAATTCGTTTCCAACTCATGGCACCTATTATACATGAAAAAACAAAAGCATGCAACCTCTTTTATAAAAAATAAATGGACAAAATTCAAAAATATGATACAATGAAAGGTATGGAGGAAATCATACAATGGAAGATAAAACCAAAAAAAAGTTAAAGACGGCCGGTACCGTTGCATTGGCACCACTGGCGGTGGTTTGGTGGTTGGTGAAATTACCGCCGAGGATAGTAGATTGGGTGTTGAATCATAAACTCGGGACGATTTTGATTGCCGGGGCCATTCTTTATTCGTATAATAAAATCAAGAATTATAATGCCCACCAGGAACGGGTGTCTTATGAACGTAAACGTTTGGAACAACGCTATTTGTCGGGTGATTATGAAACGACGACCCCGAAAACACAGCCGACAAAATCGGCACGTCCTGTGGCCCCGAGTATTCAAGAACAATCCAAAAAAGCCATTATGGATTATTCATTATAATTTTTAAAGGGATCCGGGTAGGGCGGGTAAGATAACCTGTCTTACCCGTTTTTTTATCCCTACCGTTCAATCGGCTTGTATTTAATTCGATGCGGTTGATCGGCATCAACACCCAGACGCCGTTTGCGATCGGCTTCGTATTCGGCATAATTCCCCTCAAAAAAGACAACGGAACTATCGCCTTCAAATGCCAGGATATGAGTAGCCAGGCGGTCCAGAAACCAACGGTCATGGCTGGTAATCACGGCGCAACCGGGGAAATCCATTAAGGCTTCTTCCAGCGCCCGCAGCGTATCCACATCCAAATCATTTGTCGGTTCATCCAGCAACAATACGTTTGCCCCGGATTTCAGCATTTTGGCCATATGAACCCGATTGCGTTCCCCGCCGGATAAAACACCGACTTTTTTCTGCTGATCCGGTCCCTTGAAGTTAAATTGTGCCGCATAGGAACGGGAGTTAACCTCTCGTTTACCCAGTGTTAAAATATCCAGTCCACCGGAGATTTCCTGCCAAACCGTATTATTATCGTTCAGGGCATCCCGTGATTGATCCACATAACCCAGTTTTACCGTATCCCCTATCCGGAAAGAGCCGGAATCTGGTTTTTCCTGGCCGGTAATAATCCGCATCAAGGTTGTCTTTCCGGCACCGTTTGGACCGATAACACCCACGATGCCGCCGGCCGGCAGATTGAAACTTAAATCATCAAATAATAATTTGTCGCCATACGCTTTTTTCAGGTGTTCAGCCTTTAATACCAAGTCACCCAACCGAGGGCCGGGCGGAATAATGATTTGAGCCACATCCGGTGCTTTTTCATTGGATTTTTTTAACAATTCTTCATAGGCCGTAATACGGGCTTTGGATTTGGCTTGTCTGGCTTTGGGAGATTGCCGTACCCATTCCAACTCCTCTGCCAATGTTTTCTGGCGATTTTTTTCGGCATTTTGTTCTTGTTCTAACCGTTTTTGCTTTTGTTCCAGCCAGGAAGTATAGTTGCCTTCATACGGGATACCTTCCCCCCGATCCATTTCCAAAATCCAGCCGGTCACGTTATCCAAAAAATATCGATCATGTGTGACCATGACAACCGTTCCGGCATAATTTTTCAGGTATGTTTGAAGCCAGGCAATCGATTCGGCATCCAAGTGGTTTGTCGGTTCGTCTAATAAAAGCATATCCGGTTTGGATAAGAGGAGTCGGCACAAAGCAACCCGCCGTTTTTCACCGCCCGATAGGTTATCAACCGGCCAATCCCCCGGCGGACATCGCAATGCATCCATGGCAATTTCAATGGTACGTTCCAATTCCCATCCGTTGCAAGCGTCAATTTTTTCCTGTAATTCGGCCTGTTCAGCCAACAGTTTATCCATATCGGCATCCGGATTGCAAAAGGCCGCATTTACTTCTTCCCACCGTTTCATTAAATCACGTATCGGACCCAGGCCATCCATCACGTTTTCCATGACGGTTTTTGACTGATCCAGTTGCGGTTCCTGGGGTAAATAGCCGACTTTAACCCCATCGGCGGCCCAGGCTTCGCCCGTAAAGTTATCGTCCAACCCAGCCATAATTTTTAGCAATGTTGATTTACCGGCACCGTTTGGCCCCAATACACCGATTTTTGCCCCCGGAAAGAAGGAAAGCCAAATATGTTTTAATACTTCTTTCCCGCCGGGAAAAGTTTTGCACAAGTCTTTCATTACATATATATATTGGTAAGCCGCCATTTTTTATCCTTTCATTCTGAATTGCCGCAAAGTGTATCGGAAAAGGTATAAAAAGTCAAGGCAAAAGGCGGATGAACCATTCTTTTTATTAAAAAAAGACGGGTGGGCAATTGACCTTTGAACGCAAGTGTGATATAGTATCGCCAAAAATTTTGAATAAGGACATAAAAATGACACAGAATATTACTTCCCAAATTCGGACAACGTTTATTGATTATTTTAAACGTCAGGGGCACACGATTGTGCCGGCCAGTTCTTTAATCCCGAAAAACGATCCGACCCTGATGTTTACCAACAGCGGTATGGTTCAGTTTAAAAATTATTTTACAGGGGCTGAAAAACCGACATTTACCCGTGCTGCCACTGTTCAAAAATCCGTTCGTGCCGGTGGTAAGCATAATGATTTGGATAATGTGGGTTATACGGTTCGGCATCATACATTTTTTGAAATGCTGGGGAATTTTTCATTCGGGGACTATTTTAAAGAACAGGCTATTACTTATGCTTGGGAGTTGTTGACCAAAGAAATAGGTTTGGATAAAAGTAAGTTATGTGTGACGGTTTATCATACGGATGATGAAGCCTTTAACCTATGGAAAAAAATTGCGGGTCTTTCGGATGATGATATTATTCGGATTGCCACCAAAGATAATTTTTGGCAGATGGGAGATACGGGACCGTGTGGACCGTGCTCGGAAATTTTCTATGACCACGGGGATAAGTATTGGGGGGGTCGGCCCGGCACACCGGAAGAAGATGGCGACCGGTTTATTGAAATTTGGAATTTGGTTTTTGATCAATTTGAAGACTTGCCGGACGGTAAACGGATTCCGCTGGCCCAAAAATGTATTGATACCGGTTCCGGATTGGAACGGTTGAGTGCCGTTTTACATGGAACAAACGATAACTTTCAAATTGATATTTTTAAAGATTTGATTGAACAATCTGCCGCCATTGCCGGTGTTGATCCGTATGGGGAAGCAAAAACATCATTGCGTGTGATCGCGGATCATTTACGGTCAACATCTTTCCTGTTGGCGGATGGGGTTATGCCGTCAAATGAAGGACGGGGATATGTGTTGCGTCGGATTATGCGTCGGGCGATGCGTCATGCTCATCTGATCGGTTGTAAAGAACCGCTGATGTATCAATTAGTTCCCAGTTTGATTAAAACGATGGGGGATGCCTATCCGGAATTGATTGAACATCAAAAATTAATTACTGAATCCTTAAAAATGGAAGAAGAAAAGTTTAAACAAACATTGGATAAGGGATTGAAGTTGCTGGCCGATGAAACGGCACATTTAAATGCCGGTGATTCTTTGTCCGGTGAAACAGCCTTTAAACTATATGATACCTATGGATTTCCATTGGATTTGACACAGGATGCGCTGCGGGCCAAAGATATTACGGTTGATGTGGCCGGATTTGAAAACGCTATGGCCAAACAACGGGCTGAAGCGCGTAAATCATGGGCCGGATCCGGGGATAATGCCGATGAAAAGGTCTATTTCCAAATAGCCGATAAAGTCG
The DNA here is from genome assembly GCA_017453485.1 of Alphaproteobacteria bacterium. Taxonomy (GTDB): domain Bacteria; phylum Pseudomonadota; class Alphaproteobacteria; order CAAHEQ01; family UBA3637; genus CALXZG01. Next base: position 13,325 of record JAFTEW010000030.1, read on the forward strand.
GTGCAACCGAATTTTTGGGATATGATACCGATAAGGCCGAAGCCCAAATTTTGGCTTTGATAAAAGACGGTCAGGAAGTATCGTCTGCAAAAGCCGGTGACGTTGTATCTGTTGTGGCCAATCAAACCCCGTTTTACGGTGAAATGGGGGGGCAGGTTGGTGATACCGGGACCATCAAAACGGAAACCGGTATGATTGATGTGACAGAAACTTCTCGTAAAGCTGATTCTGCCTTAATCGTGCACACAGGAAAAGTTGTCTCCGGTGAAATTCGGACCGAAACGTCAGGCGTTTTTGAAATCGATTCCAAACGGCGGTTTGATATTCGGGGCCACCATTCGGCCACACACTTGTTGCAAGCGGCTTTGCAAAAAGTATTGGGACCGTCTGTGCACCAAAAAGGATCTTTAGTGACACCGGATTATTTCCGCTTTGACTTTACATATAATAAGGCCATGACGATCGATGAAATTCGTTCCGTTGAAAATATGGTCAACGAGATGGTCTTGAAAAACGTGGCCGTTGTGACGGATTTAATGACGCCGGATGAAGCCGTTAAACAAGGAGCTATGGCACTATTTGATGAAAAATATGGTGAAACGGTTCGGGTTGTATCCATGGGGCAAGGTGAAAATCGCTTGTCGTGTGAACTGTGCGGCGGAACCCATGTGCGGGCAACCGGTGATATCGGTTCGTTCCGTATTTTATCCGAATCGGCAGTTTCGTCTGGGGTTCGTCGGATTGAGGCCGTTATCGGTCGGGCAGCTCTTGGCAAAGCCCAGTCTAACGCTGATTTAATTGCCGAATTAGTATCTGTGTTAAAGGTGACCGATCCGGCTGAAATCATTCGTCGGATTCAATCATTGTCCGATGATAAAAAGAAATTGGAAAAAGAAGTTTCTGATCTACGACGTCAGGTTGCCATGGGTGGTACCGGTCATTCTGATAATGATGTGGAAGAAATAAACGGCGTTAAATTTATCGGAAAAATTTTAACCGATACGCCGGCCAAAGAATTAAAGCCGCTGGCCGATGAATTGAAAAAGAAAGTCGGTTCAGGTGTTGTGGCTCTGATATCCGGTATAGAGGGCAAAGTATCAATCGTTGTTGGTGTGACGGCTGATTTGACATCTGAAATCAATGCTGTTGATTTGGTGCGGTTGGCTTCTCCTGTTGTTGGAGGGCAGGGCGGTGGCGGTCGTCCGGATATGGCACAAGCCGGGGGGAGTGATACCTCAAAAACGGCTGATGCCATGACGTTGATTAAAAAACACTTGAAAGGTTAATGATTCTGTTATATCAATAAAGGTATATGTTTTTTTGGGATGAGGGAGGATCATCATGAAAATACAGAATATACCGTTATCACAACGGGATCAAGCCTGGCATGATTTATGTCGGCTGGGGACGTATTATCGGGGAATGGCCGTTTTTTTCTCGTCTGTTTCTTCCGATAAGGATAAGGACGCCCTGGGAGCCCCTATTACAGCTTTTAAAAAATTGCTTCGGAATCGTCATGCTTATCGGGGTGGGGCTCGGGATATGGCTATGCTTCATATGGATATGCGTATCAATGAGGTTAAAGAATACGCCAAACATCATCCGATTTTGTTGAAACAGTGGGAAAATCTGTTAGCTCAGCAAAAAAAACAGGGACATTTATAGGGTTGTGCCGCATGATATATGAATCCGATACCCGAATCGTTCAGGAAAAATTAGACCGGTTATATCGAAAAGCCACTATCAGCCAGTATCGCAGGATAACATGGGGCGGTTTGATGACACTGGCCTGGATTTGTATGATGACACGTTTGCCGCCAATTCAACAATCACGTTCGATACTTCCGCATTTGGTTATGTATGGCTTGGCGTATTCGCTAGCAAAAACGGTCGGTGAAGGTTTAAAAAAAACACAGAATACCAAACAATCGATTCAGGTTTTGTCAAAGCAGTTAAAGCAGATTCACTCGGATCAGGAATACAAAAAAATCTATCAAACCGTCATTGCCTTACAAAGGCAATACCCGGATTGATTTTTATGATATCCTTTTATTTTTCTTTACTCGCCCTTAACGAATAAATTGCAGTGACAATGTCCCATTTCGGCAATTTCTTTTTCGTGTTCGCCGCATGGACAATAGCCACGGGATACATCACACGGACAATGACCGCCGCAAGCCGTCAAACACCGATTGATAATTCGGTCTGCATACTGGGATAATTTGTATCCTTTTGCGTTAGCATATAATTCCAGAGCATGTTTGAAATGTTCGTTATCCATAATAAGACTCCTTTCTGATGATTAAATAAAAAACGATATTCCGTATAGGACAAGGGCCGCATATAATCCCGCAATTACATCGTCTGCCATAACGCCAAAAGCAGTATGAACCGATTGATCAAAGTAAGATGCAGGCCATAATTTAACAATATCAAAAAAGCGGAACAGAGCGAATCCGATTGGAACATAATACCAGGCAAAACCGGTTGTTGTAATTAAAACAAACGCCAAAACTTGACCGACGGTTTCATCAATTACAACAAAACCAGGATCTTGTTCTTTTTGCGTTTTTAAGACAACGTTCGTTGCCCACCAACCGATTAAAAATAAAACGGCAATCGTCACGGTCAAAGCCTTTACACCCGACAACCATCCGATGGCAATTAACGGCAGGGAAAATAAAGAACCGACTGTTCCGGGGGCTTTGGGAGCACATCCGGAACCGAACCAGGTCGCCAAAACCCAGGCGATTGTTTGCAAGTGTGTTTTTCTTTTTAATTGGTTTAATTTCATGATTGTTCCTCATTTGTGCCGAAATATTCTTTTGCAAAATCCATGAACAAAGGTATGGCCGGTTCATCAACATTTTCTGTTCTGAGCAGCAGGACATCATTTTGTTCAAAATAATTTAATGTTTCTTCGACATTTAACAGGGTTCCACCCATCAGTAAAATAATGGGAAGTGCCGTTGAATCCGGTTCGCTGTCATGTAAGTTTTTGGCAATGGCGATAGCATCTTTGGCCGGAGCCGTCACTAACCCCGTTTCATAGAACCAATCGCTTTCCGTAATGGGAACTTCTGTATCAACAGCCCACGTCGATTCGGGACGGTTCAAAATACGAACGACAGCCGCCTGTTTTTCGGTGGATAAAGCAAAAGAAGCATAGGCTCCCTCTAATGTGACATGGGGAAAGAAGTCTGCCGGAATGCCAGCGGTAGCCGCCAATAACTGTTGGACTTCTGCCTCATCATCATAGGCTGTTTGCGGTGTCTGCATCTGGGGAATATCGGGTATTTCGTTTTGGGAAATCACATTGGTGTCCCCTGTCATGATGTTTCCGGGTGAGGGCGCATTCGCCTGTTGCGAAGGGGGGACACTTAACAAGGCAGATGATTGCACACGCAGTCCCATCGGTTTAAATTCTTTTTTATGTGGTAATACCGGTTGCGGATGTGGTTCGGTTGATTGAATTTGGACCGGACTACGGAATAATTTATGCCACCGAATCCGATATAGCCCGACCCAACCGATAAAGAATAACGGCAGGAACAAAATCATCCCCGTAAACAATCCCCAATCCCGTCCCGTTTTAATGGTCCAATTATCGTGCATAAAATCAGACAGACGCTTTTGCCAATCGGTCCATGCCAACGGACTGAAATCAAAAGCGCGATAATAAAGGCGGTCCATCGCATCCAAATACAAAACAGCCCATACGATACCGATGATGATTAGTTTAGCGTAATTTATCTTTTTAAACGGCATGTTGACTCCTTTCCCTTCGTTATACATCAGAATAAAATAAAATGCCAGTAAAAAATAGTGTATGTCAAAGGCTTTTTAAACGTGATATTTATCCCTCAATTAAAATCTGTCTGAACGGTTCATTTTTTTATGCTTGTATTCTTTACTAAAAAAAATATGACAATTTTATTGACAAAAATATCAGGCAATGATAAAATCAAAATAGGATATGTTTAAAAAAGGCTTAAAATGAAATCGCACCTCGGACTTGGCCGACAAAATACGGATTTCCCCTATTCCTGGCAGGAATTGGACGGGAGTTATAGAATCGACCGACCGACGTTGCTTATACTGGGGGGATTTCGAACCACATGCCCCCAAATTGCCAATGGGTATGCTAAAATTTTTTCAAGATTTATGAATTTGGAAAATCAATCCGGGATTGATGTGGTATCAGCCTATTATCGTAATTTTACACCGGGCACATTGTCCATGCAGTTATTTACCTGTGAACAGAAAATGGCCGATTCCAAAAGGTATCGCCAATGTTATCGGGAAAAGTGGAACCAGTGTTGTCAGGAGGAAAATTTTTCTCCGAACTTTATTTCAGAGTTATTTTTGAATTGCTTTTTACCGTTGGTTTCGCAAAATAACGGAACAGAACGCCTGACATTGACAGAAGCAAAATATCGGATGCGAAACCTGAATATTGTGACACACTCTTTCGGCGGCTACGTTGTCTTGATGATTGAAAAAATGTTGGCCGAAAAAATGACGGAATTGGGTTATACCCCTTCGGAGCAAAAGGATATTCAAAAGCAAATGGCTGTTGTAGCGTTGGCGCCGCCTTACGGATTGGGATTATCCCGTTCGACGACTCTTTCTGTTGCTTCCGTGACCGGAGATAATTTGTTCACGGAAGGGATGGCCGGTACCTTTAATAACTTTTTAAAATCTGTGTCAACAGAATATCTGAAATCAGACGGATCACCGAATTTAGCCCTTGTTGAATTATCCGGGACGGAAAGCGTGATGGGTATTTATACGGACGGAAACGTCAAAAATAAAGCCGGTCAAGATGAACATGCCATTTATTATTTTACCAATCAGGATGAAGTTTTTACAAAAATCATTCGTTGCCGTTTAGAAGGATGTCTTGTCAATTCCATTAAAAATGCCAGTTCTTATTGCGACTTTATAGATTTGCCCCGCTTGGAAGATTCATACGTCCGATATGGCGGATTAGATTTGCCGTCTATTCAACGGCTACCCGATTATCCGGAACGCCTTAGATTTGAACTGTTTAAAAGCAACATGCTTCTGCCCCGATATAACAGCAGCCGACAAAAAAATCGCTCATTGCAAGAACGAATAGCCGCATATATTTATGAATAACCGATTTTAAGTTATAAAACAGAGCCCTGTGCCACCATGGTCAAAAATCCCTTTTTTGCTTAAAGAAAATATGAAAAATATTTATACAGGATTTTGATGGATTTTTTTTAAACTGAATATTTTTATTGCATAATTATATAAATTTATTTAGTATGCACAATATGTTATATGTCGTTTCGTGTTTTGAATTGTTTATATGTATTACTACTTTGGAAATATTAAGGATGAATGTCCCCAGTAAAATCGGTCGAATAGGGGACATATTTGCTGTTTTAATCGGTCTTATTTTCGGGGTTCAAACGGCTTCTGTTTATAATACGGGTAATTATGTTGAACCTTTAACCTTAACAAATTTGGCATCAGCCGCCGATGTTGGGGGAACAATTATTTTTTCCTCTTGCCTTTTCGTTATTTTTAACGTTTGTCTATCTATC
>JAFTEW010000031.1 GCA_017453485.1 Alphaproteobacteria bacterium
AATATCGAATTTGGGAACACTATAATTTTATTTTAATTGCGTGTCCCAGGCGTTTGGGCGTATTACCGTTATTCGACAGGTAAGCACTCATCCCCCGACAATCCGAATTTAATTGCGTTTCCATTACAACGGGTATGCCGACATTTAAAAAAGATTGAGCAATTCCCTTCATACCCCGTGCCACAGGTCGATTATGTTTGACCGTTCTTTTTGTTGTTTGCTTTTTCATATGAACCTCCCTGTTTCGTATAATCAAGCAGCTTTATTATACCGCCTTTTTCAAGATTTGTCAAGCCGTTCTCTTTGTCTTAATTATTTTGAAATAAAAACACGTTTATACTTGATTTCAAAATAAAAAGGAGTTAATGTTTTTTTATGGATAATTTGGATGATATCAGACGGGAATTGCAGGACTTAGCCGATCGCTTGGAACAATGTGATCGGGCCTATCATCAGTTAGATGATCCCTTAATATCCGATGCGGAATATGATGCCTTGCGCCGACGGGCCGAAGAATTGGAAGCAAGATATCCCGATTTGATTCCCGAAAATTCCCTGTCCAAACGGGTCGGATTTGCAGTTGCCGACGGCTTTGGACAAATCACACACAGCATCCCGATGCTGTCCCTGGGGAATATTTTTTCCGAAGAGGATGTCTATGACTTTATGGACAAAATTCACCGTTTTTTGGGAATCCCGGCCGATGAAGAAATTGAGATGGTGGCCGAGCCGAAAATTGACGGTTTATCCTTTTCCGCCGTTTATGAAAACGGTCAATTTGTGCGTGGTGCAACCCGTGGTGACGGGGCTGTTGGGGAAGATATTACGGCCAACTTAAAAACGATTGCCGGCCTGCCACGAAAATTAAGTTATGACGGCGGGGATTTATTTCAATCAAATACACCGGCCTTTGTGGATATTCGGGGCGAGGTCTATATGGCCAAGCAGGATTTTTTTGAATTGAATCAAAATCAAATAGCCCAGCACAAAAAAGTATTTGCCAATCCCAGAAATGCAGCTGCCGGATCATTACGTCAATTAAATCCCGCTATTACAGCCGACAGAAAATTAAGCGTCTTTGCCTATGCTATGGGGCGAATTGACGGCATCAATTGGGCAACGCATTATGAATTTTTAGAGCAGTTAAAAAGATGGGGTTTTCCGGTTAATCCGGAAATTCGTATCTGTCATTCGGCAGATGAAATGGTTGCTTTTTTTCGAATGATTAGTGAAAAACGTTCCGGATTGCCCTATGACATTGATGGTGTCGTCTATAAAGTCAATCGGTTGGATTTACAAAGGAGATTGGGGTTTATTGCCCGGTCACCCCGATGGGCGATTGCTCATAAATTCCCGGCGGCACAGGCTATGACACGGTTGAACAAAATACGTATCCAGGTTGGCCGAACCGGTGCTCTAACACCGGTTGCTGATTTGGAACCGGTGAATGTCGGCGGGGTTATTGTTCAGCACGCAACCTTGCATAATGCAGACGAAATTATCCGCAAAGATATCCGTGAAGGCGATACCGTCGTTATTCAACGGGCCGGAGATGTTATTCCGCAAATTGTGCGAATCGTCCCCGAAAAACGACCCGCAGACAGCCGACCTTTCCTGTTTCCGCATATATGCCCCGTTTGCGGGTCTATGGCGGTTAAAGAAGGGAATGATGCCGTGACCTATTGTACGGGCGGATTAATTTGTCCGGCCCAAGCCAAAGAACGTTTAAAACATTTTGTATCCAAGGAAGCCCTGGATATTGAAGGTTTTGGAGACAAGAATATTGAATCTTTTTATGAATTGGGCTGGGTTAAATCGCCAATTGATATTTTTAAATTGGAGAAAGAGCACAGCCTTGAAATCCTAAATTTGGAAGGCTGGGGACAGAAATCAGCCGTCAACCTGTTTGATGCCATTCAAACTGTTCAAAAGGGCATCCCCTTAAACCGATTTATCTACGCTTTAGGAATCCATGAAGTCGGTGAAGCAACGGCGAAAATCTTGTCTGCCCGTTTCAAAACCTGGCAACAATTCCAAACGACCATGGAATCGGACGGCGTATTGGAGACGTTGACGCAAATTGAAGGAATCGGCCCGGTTATGGCTCAGGAAATTGCCGATTTCTTTGCCGAAGATCATAATCGGTCGCTGTTGGCTGAGTTAGTGCCGCTGATTGTGATACAGGATGAACCGGAAAGACATATTCAGACAACACCTCTGACCGGAAAGACAGTTGTGTTTACGGGGACTTTATCGACTTTAACGCGACCGGAAGCCAAAGAAAGAGCCCAACAAATGGGAGCAAAGGTCGCCAGTTCCGTATCGGCTAAAACGGATTTTGTGATTGCAGGTGCCGATGCCGGCAGTAAATTGACAAAGGCCCGGGATTTAGGTGTTCAAGTCCTGACGGAAGAAGAATTTCAACTTCTGCTTGACGAAAGAAAAAAAACAGATTATGATGCAAACAGTTTTGATTTAGAGGAACAGGAAAATGGCCGAACAAAATAACAGACAAATGGCAGGTGCTCCGCGGCAGAGAGATGAAGAGTTATATGCTCAAATTTCTGCCGGCGACGAAATGGAATTTCGGGCTGGTAAAACAAAGTCGTCATTGACCATGTCTTTGATGATTTGGTATATGCGGATGACTTTGACAATTGATGAAAAGCGCCGACAATACCAAAAATTATTCCATACGTTGGGGTTGCTTTGGGCCGGTGTTATGTCCGTTTTATATCTGTGCGGAATAGCAATGTTCGTCATTCTGGTCGGCAGTTATATGCGCTTTGAAGGTTATGTGCGCGAATATCTGGAAAAACACGACATTCTATACAGCAAAATTGAGGTACCGCATTATATTGTTTCCCAGGTGGATTTGTTCGGCCTGCATGATAAAGACGAAACATACAATATTGATAAATTAAGTGTGTCATCCACCTTTGCCGACTTTTTAAATCGTCGGGCCAAAAGTGTTTCTTTAAAAGGGGTTAAACTGATCATTGACAGCGATAAAAATAAGCCCCAGAAATTATTATCGGTTTTATCCAACCTGAATAATACGGGAAAGACAGGTGTCCGCGTTGATTCGTTGGATGTATCGGATGCAACCCTGATTATTCAAGGCAAAAATTTTAAAATTCCGGTATCGTTGAACTTGACCGGTGTTTATGGTCGGGAAACAAATATTTCGGCTTATGTGAATGTTAACGAACCAAACCTGACGTTAAAGGGACCTTTGTTCATTCGTAACAGCGGACGCGGGACACGGTGGGAGTTAGAAATTCACAGCGGCTCCGTTGCATTTCCCAATCGTCCTCAGGAAACATTGATGGGAAAAGTTTCCGTTGAAACGGAAGCCATGAGCGTCAATCTGATTGAAGCGGATTTAACAACCCTTTATGACAGGTTGCGGAAAAATTTGAATGCATCCTTAAAACGAGAGAAAAAATTGTTCAAAGGCTCGTTATCCATGCGTTGGACAGATGTTTCCAATGCCACACAACCCGAAGAGCGAACGACGTTAAACTTTAACTTTAACGGATTAGCAATTGATTCTTCCGGAGAAATTAGCTCATCAGATAACATTCAGGTGGACTTATCTACAAAATATTCACAAGATATTCAGGTTGAATCTTTAACCGCTAATTTAAAGGGGAATTTATCCTGTCATTTATTTGATACCTGTTCCTATGATTTAACGATGCCGTCCGAAGTGATGGCTCGCCGTTTTCAGTTCCCGATCCAAGGGGTTGCCATTCAAAATGTCGTTCCCTTTAAATATACGTTACTACCCGGAAGTAAGTTATTTAACATTACCTTTAAATCAGGGCGTTTGGATTTCAATGCCGACGTTAAAGATTTATTATTCCGCGGCCGCCAAACGGAAGCAAACGGCATTATCGCCATTCAAACACCGAAGGCCAACGCGACGGGATATTTTAATTTTTGGAACAAAGATATTTCGGCAGGTATTCAATTGACTGATTTATCGTATGATTCGCCATCTTTGAAATTGAAGAAAGGGACATTTATTGCGGAAAATATTTTCGATGATACCAGCCGTCGTTATCTATCCAGCCCACAAGTTTCTTTGCAAAACGTATCAGCTTTAAAAGCACCGTTTGCGTTGGAATATTCCAGCAAAGATAACATTTCGGATTTGGTATTGCGGTTGGAAAACAATCGGATTCAGGTTCTCTTTGGCGGATACCTTGACTTTTTAAGCGGACAGATTGACGGTCAATTGGTCGTTCCCACCATTGATTTGGGGGAAATAAAACAACCGTTAAATCGATTGTCTGATTTAATCCCTGCGGAGTTCCAAAAAATCTCGGGACAGGTGACTGCCTACGGTCGGTTGTCCGGAAATATTTATGGCAATATCAATGGGCCATTTTATTTAGCTTTGTCAAACATTGATCTGAGGTCTAAGAATTTATCCGTTCAAGGGCTGAATACGGCTCTGTTGGTTCAGTCAGCCTACCCCTTTGTGACAGAGGCAGATCAAAAATTTTACATCAGCCGTATTCACTCATTCATACCGTTATCGAATATTGACCTTGTTTTACGGCTGGATGAACGGTTTGCTCAATTAAAGAAATTAACTGCCGAAATCGCCGGCATTCAGTTAACGGCCGAGGAAGCTTTAATCCCCTATAAAAATGTGGGAACACTCGTCTATTTGCGAAGTGTTAATTCGGATTTATCCAGAATAGCCCAAATGGTTCAGTTAAAAAATTGGAATATTTCGGGAGCCATTACGGGATCGTTATTATTACCGATTGAGATCCGAAATATGGCTTTGAATGTAAAGAACTCAACTTTACAGGTATCTGATGCTCTGTTGCGTTATACCGGTCCGATGGCAGAAAAACCGAGTGTATTGGAAAATAATACCGAGGTTTCTGTCCGCTCGGGTTCTCTGTCGCTGGACAGCAGCGCGGATACACCGGATAAGATCAAATTATCCCTGGTATTGGACACATTATTAAAGCCGACCAATTTACGGAAAACGATTCGTGATACTTATACGGGAAATCTGCTGGATATTGTTTCTTTCAAAGAAGAAACAGATTCCCGATTGCCGATTGAGTTAGATATGCAGATTCGCCATATTCAGGAGCAGGCTCAACGATTCCGGGTTCAATAATGTTTAATAAGTGACGGATTGGAAATACAATCCGGCGGCCGGGGCTGTTTCTCCGCCACGACGACGGTCCTTTGCTTCAAATGCTTTTCGGAAATCATCAATGGTCCATTTACCGTATCCGACATAGGCCAAACTGCCGACAATATTACGCACCTGATGATATAGGAAAGAGCGCGCCTTTATTTGAATAAAAACGTCATTATCAGATCTTGTGACCGTTAATTCATCAATGGTTTTTACAGGAGACTTTGCCTGACATTGGGCGGCCCGAAATGTAGATAAATCATGCTTGCCAATCAATAAATCGGCGGCCTGTTGCATTGTTTCCGTATCCAATGGATAAGGAAGCCACCAAACCCGATTGATATTGATTGCCGGTGGAAAACGTGTATTTTGAATATGGTAAAGGTAAGACCGCTGTTTGGCGCTGAAACGGGCATGAAAATCATCGGAAACGCGCTCTATGGTATGTATGGATATCGGATACGGCCGCACCAGTGCATTAAGGGATTCACGCAATTGATATTCATTTTGCTCTGATTGACAATCGAAATGAGCGACCTGAGCCAAGGCATGGACCCCCGTATCCGTTCGGCCACTACCATATAATTCCGTCGGCGTTCTTAATGCCGTCGTCAGGGCTTGTTCAATGGTTTCTTGAACCGTCAAACACCCCGATTGTTTTTGCCACCCGCAAAAAGGGGTTCCGTCATATTCAATCGTCAGTTTATACCGCAAGATTTGTTCCTTTGGAAATAGTCCAACCTTTTAATATCTCTTCGGCAGATAATTTTTTCTTGCCGGCCCGCTGTAAAACGGTCAGTCGCAGAGCTGTCCCGTCACCGCAGGCAATTAAAAACCGATCATCTAAAACCGTACCGGGACAAGCATCAAAATCCATTTGCTCAACTTCGGCACAAAAAACGCGAACTCTCTCACCGTTAAACATGAAATACGCCACCGGAAACGGATTGAATGCCCGAATGTTGCGCTCAATTTTTTTAGCCGGCAGATTCCAATTTATAAGGGCTTCTTCTTTGCTGATTTTTTCGGCATAGGTCACTCCTTCGGTCGGTTGCGGTATCGGGCTTGGCCGTTCATGAAGCGTTTTCAAAATCAGATCTGATCCCATTAACATCAGTTTATCATGAAGTTCACCGGCCGTCATTTCCGGTGTAATCGGAATAATCCCCCGCATCAACATATCACCGGTATCCAACCCGGCATCCATTTGCATAATCGTGATGCCTGATTCGGCATCTCCGGCTTGGATGGCTCGTTGAATGGGAGCAGCCCCCCGCCATCGGGGCAATAGTGAAGCATGGATATTAATGCACCCCATTTTGGGAGCATCCAAAACGGCCTGAGGCAAAATCAATCCATAGGCGCAAACAACTGCCACATCGGCATTCAAGGCCTGAATTTCGGATTGAACTATCGGATCCCGCAAAGTTTTAGGTGTCCGAACCGGTAACCCCAATTGTTCGGCCATTTGTTGAACCGCCGATGGTTGCAACTGCATTTTACGTCCGGCCGGCCGAGGCGGCTGCGTATAGACGGCAATAATTTCGTGTTCCCGGTGGATATCATTTAAAATGTGGGCCGCAATTTCAGGAGTTCCCATAAAAATAATCTTCATTTTACGCTTCTGCTCCTTCGGCTTCTTTTGCTTCTTTTTTACGTCTTTTTTCCAAGTGTTTCAACAAGCGATGGCGTTTTAACTGTGACAGATAATCAATGAATAAATGACCGTCCAAGTGGTCTATTTCGTGTTGAAAAGCGATAGATAAAAGACCGCCGGTTGTTCTGGTTTGTTCTTTTCCGTTTTCGTCTAAATAACGCACCGTCACGGTTTCATAACGTTCCACATCGGCATATTCGCGCGGGACGGATAGGCAGCCTTCATTATGCAGAATCCGATTTTCCGAATGATCAATAATTTCGGGATTAACCATTTTAATCGGGTCGGGCTTGTCTTCTCCACAATCCACAACCACAACACGGAGTAACTTGCCGACCTGATTGCCGGCCAATCCAACACCGTTTGAGGCATACATTGTATCCAACATATCGGACAACAATTGTTGAATTTCGGGGGTAACGACTTCAACATACGCAGCTGTTTCGCGTAAGATGGGATGGGGAATTTCTAAAACTTGTAATTTTGCCATTTTTTTTACTTTCCTTTTCTGTTCAGGTATTATATACTAAATTTATTAAAATTGCAAAGGAGATTTTTATGATTAGACTATTTGCCGGGTTGGATTTACCCCCCGATATTAAAGAACAATTGGTCGCCCTGCAAAAAGGATTGCCGTCAGCCCTGTGGCGACCGGCAGAAAAAATGCACCTGACACTTCGGTTTATCGGTAATTTGGATGAGCCGACAGCCGAGGAAGTCCTAAAAGAATTGCGCTATATCCGCTTTCCGGCTTTTCACTTTTCGTTAAAAGGAATAGGCTATTTTACCCGTAGTGACGTGCCGCATCATATCTGGGCGGGGGTTGATGAAGACAAAGCCATCCGGGAATTACAGGCAAAAATTGATACGGCTGTTAAAAAAGCCGGTGCCGGCCAAGAAGATAAATTTAAATTTACCCCGCATGTGACGTTGGGCAAATTATTCGGAGCCGATATGAATGATGTTTTCCGGTATATTCAGGCTAACAATCTGTTCCACACACCGGTTTTTGAAGCAACATCCTTTACCCTGTATCAAAGCATTGCTCGCGAAAACGGAGAAGGCAAATATTATAAGGAAATTGAGGAATACCCGTTGATGTTGGTATAGAACAGATATACCGACAGCAATACGTGGTCGATTATGCAATATCGCACCATTATTTTGCTTTTTGTCATACCGTTTTCCATCACTTTTCTGTGTTTTCTTCCCGTTATTCCGGCGAAAGCACAAGTGTATAGGCGGAACGAATGGTTCATCATAAATGCGCAAATCAGATTGTCATCCTTGCGCAGGCGAGGATCCATCAGATACGCAAAGCCTATATGTCATCCCTCGCTTGACGGGGGATCCATTAGGCATGATGTCTTCTTTTCCTATGGATGCCCGATCGGGTCGGGCATGACAGAGGGGGAACGTAGCCGTCATACCACACCGTGTCATCCTGAACTCGTTTCAGGATCCATAAACATGCAAAATCAATATCCATCG
>JAFTEW010000032.1 GCA_017453485.1 Alphaproteobacteria bacterium
GTCAGTTCCGTGATGGCCGTCACCGCCATTTGCGACACAGCCACCAGAATTGTATTGGCATTGGATTTATTGATGTCATAGCGGTATCCGGCTATTCCCCAGATGGTCAATACCCCCATAATGGCCAAGGTCCCCAGCATCTCTACCATACTCCGTCCCGATTGGACCCCTATGTCATTCCGGCGGAGGCCGGAATCCATTAAGCGAGAAATCCTTATGTCATTCTTGCGAAAGCGAGAATCCAGTGGACGAATGTCCGCACAAGAATGACTTATGTCTTTTTGTTTCTTCATTGTTTGTTCCTTTCGTATTTTATAAAACCACCACAGCCCAGCCGAATCGAGCTTTATTATAGGATACATAAATCAACGTTTATGTCCCCCCCCTGAAATTTTGAAAAATTGGGAAAAACGAAAGGAACGGATTTAAGATAAAATCCGTTCTTACATTCTGAAATCATTAACAAAAACGATAAAATAAAAAATTTTCAAAAAAATGAAAAAAAATGTTTACTTTCAACCTTGATTTATGTCCCCGGCAGGAAATCCGATGGATATTGATTTTGCATGTTTATGGATCCCAGCCTCCGCCGGAATGACAGCGGTGAAGCGTGGCATCCATACCACACACCATGTCATGTCCGTTCTCTTTTGTCAACTCTCCCCTGTCATGCCCGACCCGATCGGGCATCCATAGGAAAAGAAGACATTATGCCTAATGGATCCCCCGTCAAGCGAGGGATGACATATAGGTTTTGCGTATCTGATGAATCCTCGCTTGCGCAAGGATGATAGCAGGGAGGGGCATGACCGTTATACTATAATTGAAACGGCAACTACCCGATCACTTAGCCAAGGTAATTGTTGGCCGGTCTAATTGGCCATCCATCAAAAAGAAAGACACGCTGTAAAAATCTATCTTTCGGAACCTTTTTTTGCTTTTCGTGCCCGTCGCCAGTCAAGCCGTTTTCTTTCATCAGATTTGGAAGAGGATTCCCTTGCTTCGGTAGATGCCGTAGGATGGGATGAATCTGCCAATAATTGAAGTCTTGATTTTCGTATTTCGCGAATTTCCTTCATACAATCCAATTTAAGAGCGGTTTGTTTTCTTTCTATGCTGGCTTCTTTATGGAATTCTTCCAAGATTTGTCTTTTTTCCTCTTTTGTTCCCGCTTCTTTCAACCGTCTAACAGTTTCCTGACGTGCAAACCTGTCCCGCAATTTCCGTTCCAGATTTTGCAGATAGAGCGTAAATGCAATGAAACTGTTTTTCATTTTTTCCTGTAGTGCCGGGGACATTTCTTTATCCGTATATTGAAAAGCCGGTTTATCCCTGAATTTTTCTAACTCTTTTGCGATAAATTCGGGGGTATTATTCTGTACAAGCTGATCCTTTATCATTTCCTCTACTTTCTCCTCATACGCCGAAGAAGTCCTGAGAAGTCGATGCTTACCGTCATGTCCCAGTCGTGTTTCTATTGGTTTTCGTTGATACTTTATTCTTGCCATTTTTACACCTCCCTATTCTCAAATAATATCATAAAATTTTTTATCCGTCAATTATTTTGGAGACAATTTCAATCTGTTTCGGAAAGATCAATTTATTTACATAAGGCAAAAAAAACGCCGGAACGATTGTATGCGTTAATGCTTTGTGGTGAAAATTTCACCAAAACGCCATAAGGAGAATCGATATTATCATTTACCCAATAAAAATTGGAGCCTAAATTATTTGTTTCGGGACAATTTGTCCCTATTGAAAACAAAGAAAATTTTTTAAAATTGGTTCGTAAATTTGTAAAAAAAAGCTAATTTCAGAAAATCAACTTACGAACTCGCTCAGGCACTTGGTAATAAAAGAAAAAACGCCCATCTCTGGACGTTTACATTTGATGGCGACCCTAACGGGATTTGAACCCGTGTACCGGCCTTGAGAGGGCCGTATCCTAACCGTTAGATGATAGGGTCAACGTCCACACCATATATCAAATTATCAAAAATTGCAAGTTTTTTCTGCTTACTTTGATTTTTATGTTGATTATACTTCCTCCGTAAAGCAGAAAAACAATGTGACGATGAAATCCTATCCGCACAAGGCCAATAAAATCCCTGCCGCAATTGCCGAACCGATAGAACCGGCCACATTCGCCCCCATCGCATGCATCAGTAAGTGGTTATTCGGATTTTCTTCCTGGCCCAGTTTTTCCGATACACGAGCCGCCATCGGAATGGCACTAACCCCGGCGGAACCGATTAAGGGATTCATTTTGTTTTTACTGAACAAGTTAAGCAAACGTGCCATCAAAACACCACTACCTGTTCCGATACAGAACGCAATAACTCCTAAGAACAAAACAATCAAAGTTTGCGGCGTTAGGAATAGATCTGCCGATAATTTTGAACCAACCGTTATCCCTAATAAAATGGTCACAATGTTCATCAATTCGTTTGAAGCACCTTTGGCCAAACGATCAGCAACACCGCATTCTTTCAATAAATTGCCGAACATTAACATCCCGATTAACGGAATGGCTAACGGAATGAACAGAGCCGTCAACACAATGACCATAATCGGGAAAACAATTTTTTCACGTTGGCTGACCTCACGCAATTGAACCATTTGAATTTGGCGTTGCTTTTTGGGGGTACATAACTTCATAATCGGTGGTTGAATCACCGGGACCAAA
>JAFTEW010000033.1 GCA_017453485.1 Alphaproteobacteria bacterium
AAAGAAACAATAGGATATATAAAAATTTAATAACTTTATATTGATACTCTTTGTTTAAAAACTATCATTTTGTTTTATAATTATAGAGTGGTAAGATAATATTTTTGGAATAAGAATTCCCTATATTCCAAATGAATATCAGACTTGAAAAAGATTCTTGAATTATTGAATGATTTCTGATATAATTCATTCGATTTAAGGAGTTAAGACATGTTTACCATTTACAATACAGCCAACCATCGGAAAGAAGTTTTTAAACCCGTTCATGACGGAGAAGTTCGCTTTTACGGTTGCGGTCCGACCGTTTATAACTACGCCCATATCGGCAATATGCGGGCTTTTGTGTTTTATGATTTATTAAATAGATATTTACGTTATAAGGGTTATAAGGTCACTTTTTGTATGAACCTGACGGATGTTGATGATAAAACCATTCGTGATTCCCAAAAAGCCGGCAAAAAATTACGTGATTTTACGGACTTTTATGCAGCCGAATTCTTTAAGGATTGTGCAACCCTGCATATTCAAAAACCGGATATTACCCCCAGGGCAACCGAAGAAATTCCGGCCATGATTGATTTAATTCAAAACCTGTTAGATAAAGGGTATGCCTACCAAACAGAAAAAGGGGATATTTACTTTAAAATCAGTGCTTTTAAAAACTACGGCCAAATGGCGGGTATTGACGCTTCTTCTTTACGGACAAATGCGGATGGTCGATTGTCTGCCGATGAATACGAAAAAGAAAACGCACAAGATTTCGCTTTGTGGAAAGCCTGGGATGAAAAAGATGGGGATAATTACTGGGAAACGCCTTTCGGAAAAGGACGGCCCGGATGGCATATTGAATGCTCGGCTATGTCACGTAAATATCTGGGGCAACCGTTTGATATTCATACCGGCGGTATTGATTTGGTCTTTCCGCATCATACCAATGAAATAGCACAATCCGAATGTGCTTACGGAACAGAATTTGTGCGGTATTGGATGCATAACGAACATATTACCGTCAACGGTAAAAAAATGTCAAAATCCCTCGGAAATTGCTTTACGGTGAATGAGTTATTGAATAAAGGATACTCTCCGGAAGCCATTCGGTATGAATTTATTAAGGCTCATTATCGGCAAAATATGGATTTTCAGGAACAAAGCCTGGCCGGTAATCAAAGCGTTATTGATAAATTCGGAAACTTTTTAAGTCGTTTAAAATATGAGGCCAAAGGGGCAGGGTGGTCTGACTTGCCGGATGCCATAAAACGGGCTCTGACGAATTTTGAGGCCGGAATGGATGATGATTTAAATACATCTATGGCATTGGCTGCTCTTTTTGACTTCATGACAGACGTAAATAAAAATTTTGATTTAATTAGTTCTGAAAATGCCTCTGAAATCATTTCCATTATGAAAAAATTTGATTCTGTTTTGGCTGTTTTTCCAGCCGAAAAAGTGCAGAAGTTAACCTCAGAACAACAATTTTTGATCGATCAACGACAGGTAGCACGTCAAAACAAAGATTGGGCTACGGCAGATGCTTTAAAAAAGCAATTGCTGGATCAGGGGATTGAAATTAAAGATACCTCGCAAGGTCCTGTTTGGCGATTTTTGTGATAATTTTTCCCTCACTTTCGGGTGAGGGATTTTTTTTATCTTTGAATTGAAATATTCAAAAACTCTTGTCTTAAAGTCATCCACAAATCATTTGTCCTAATATATAATAAATATAAATTTGTATTAGTAGGGGCTGTTCATAATGTGCAAAACTATTTTATTTTTTTGTTGACAGGAAAAATAATTTCAACCGAATCGTTTACTTTTATTCATTTAGTTTTTTGTAGAGGTCTGTAAACCGATCAGATGACATTGTGAATTAAGACTTGAATGATTTTTAATAAAAAATATCTCTGTCGTTTTTATGTTTAAGTTATCCCCGTTATACACAATTTGGTTGCAATATAACCTTTTTTCATGTATGATACTTATATGAGAGAAATTGTTTTAGATACAGAAACCACAGGGTTAGATCCCGCCCAAGGACATAAGATTGTAGAAATCGGATGTGTTGAATTGGAAAATCATATGCCGACGGGACGAACTTTTCAGGAATATTTAAATCCGGAACGGGAAATGGATGCAGAAGTTATCGCCGTTCACGGTATAACAAATGAGTTTGTAAAAGATAAACCTAAATTTAAAGAAGTTGCTGATAAATTTATAGAATTTATTGGTCTAGATTCAAAGCTTGTTATTCATAACGCCGCTTTTGATATGAAATTTTTAAATGCGGAATTAACGGCTTGTGGGCGAGAACCGCTTTCATACGATCGGGTGATTGATACTTTATTGATGGCCCGCCAGAAATTTCCAGGTAGTCGTGTAAATTTAAATGAATTATGTAAGCGATTCAATGTAGATGCTTCTGCTCGAACGGTTCACGGTGCGTTGTTGGATAGTGAATTGTTGGCAGAAGTATATTTGGAGTTGATTGGGGGACGGGAACCGGGTCTTGTCTTAAATATGAAAAAACAAGAAAATAAAACAATGGCGCAAACAATTCAAATGCCCCGGGAAAAAATTTACCATGAACCGCGTTCGTTTCCGGCATCACAAGATGAAATTGAAGCACATAAAAGTTTTTTAGCAAAAATTCCGAATAATTTTTGGGAGAGTATATGAACAAAATTATTTTATTTTCACTATTATTGTTTGGTCTGACTGCTAAGGCTCAAATGACTGATTTATTAGGTTCTTTATCCTTACAGGGAACAATAACTCAACAATCAACACAATCCGTTGCCGGTGGATTAAAGGTAGAAAATAGATTAAAAATTTTGCAAGATATTCAACAAGTTGCTATTGAAATAAAAACAATGTATATGGGGAATTATACCGGCATCAATTCTTCTTCTGTTTCCGGGAGTCCTTTTTCCGGGATGAATTGGAATATAAATTCATTATCTTCCTCTCGGTTTTTTATTCAATTAAATAAAATTGATAAGGAAACTTGTTCGTATTTATTATCTGTAAAAACAGGTGCTATTAAGACAGAAGTTAATT
>JAFTEW010000034.1 GCA_017453485.1 Alphaproteobacteria bacterium
AATAATATTATTTTTTTATTGACTTTATTTTAATCATTGTCGGACGGATTTCTGCTGTGTCGTCGCAAATTCATGCTGATTTTTGTTGTTTTTAGCAAAAAAGTGTGTTAACCTACTCACAATTAGGTGATTAACGAAACCCGAAATAATCAACAAAAGGATACCGATATGTCGCGTGTATATACCGAATTATTCAAAAAATCGATCAACACCATGGCCATTTTCGGCTTAATTTCATTGGGGGTACCCGCCATGGGGGCTGATTTGACCGCCGGTTTGGGATACTTTGACAACCAACAATATACCCAGGCCTTTGCCGAATTTAAACCGTTGGCGGATCAGGGAAATGAAGTGGCCCAATACTATCTGTCCTATCTATACTTGAAGGGATACGGGGTTCCGGTCAATGAAAAAACGGGGATGGATTACCTGCAAAAATCCGTTGAACAGGGATATGAGAAGGCACAATCTCTGATGGCCTACTTCCTATCCGAAGGGCAACATGTAAATCAGGATAAAGAAGCCGCCATTAAGTTGTATTCCGAAGCCGCCGAAAAACGGGATGCGGACGCTTTGTTAAATCTGGGAATTATGTATATGTTGGGAGATACGGTTGATCGGGATTTGGAAAAAGCCCTATCCTATTTAAATCAGATCAACATTAATGATAAACCGGTTGCCGGTCGTTATATCGGGGACATTTACCAATATAGTGACGATTCGATTGAACGTGAAAAATCAAAACGGTATTACGAAGCAGCCGCCGGGAAAGGGGATTTGGTTTCCTATAATACCTTGGCCCGATTGGCTCAGGCCGGCAAAGATGGTGAAAAAAATATAGAACAAGCCATCTCTTATTATAAATATGCTGCTTCACAGGGACATACCCCGTCGCAATATGCCCTGGGGACATTATACGCCAACGGAGGGGAAGGAATTCAACGTAATATTCTGACCGCCTATGCGTGGTTGTCCTTGGCCGCTACGGAAGGATTACCCGTTGCCATTCAGGCACAACGCCAGTTAGAAGAGAATATGACATTGTCAGAACTGGATAAAGCCCGACGTGAAATCATCGAAATTCAACGAAATGTCATGGGTAAACTGGAACCACCCATCAAAAGTGTGGATATTGACCCAACAATACAGGGTTCAACCGTCCAGGGACAAGTCGTTCAATCACGGCCTACCGGCCGGCGGCGGCCACGGGGTAGCCGGCGTTAACATAAGGAGAATCACATGAAAATCGGATCATTATTTAAACCCTTCTTTTCATTTAACTTTATCATTATTGCCGGGATAATTATGGGGCTGTGGCTTTTCTCTTTCCAATCGGAACAGGTCCCATTATCGGCTCTATTGACAGAAAAAAACGTTTATCTGATTTCCTTAATCATTGTTTTCGGGTTTCATATTTTGTTGTGGATTTTGGTTCAAAAAGCCTCTCTTTACGATTTTGGCGGCAATATTATCCGGATTATCCGGGATACTGTTGTCATTAATGCCGTTGTCCTCAGCACCGTTGCTACCTGCTTTTTACTGAATACTTTCATTTTAAAATAGACATGTCTGAAAACCGTTTTTATTTAGATTTTATTGCGGATTACGGAGCCGAAACAGGCCGAGATGACTTAGCCTTTTCGGAAGTCAATCGGCGCTTGTGTGAAGAATTTTTAAATCAGGGATTGGATTTCCCCCTGATTAAAAACTTGTCTGTTTCCCCGTTTAATACGGTTGAGACCGGTTTTGTCATTGCGCAACTGGCCTATCTGTCTAAATTAGGGAAAAATCACATTATTTATCATAATACGGCACCACGCAAAGATGAATTGTCTGCTCGGCAAAACAATGCCGGCGAATTTCTGGCGGTCACAGAATTACCAAACGGTGTCCGAATTATCGGTGTTTATGGCGGTCATACCTTTTCATTCTTAAAGTCGCCGATTTACCGTGTTAATTGCGCCCGGGACGGTTCTCAATTCCGATCGCGGGATGTTTTTCCGCCATGTGTAGCGGCCTTGGCGGCTCATGCCGGAAAGCCATTAACCGGTTGGGAATTGCTGGGCGAACCCGTTTCAGACATTCCCAATCTGCCGGATAACATTATCGGAAGCATTGACGGATACGGCAACATCAAAACGAATATCCATATCCCCGAATCTGTCAAATCTGTATCCATCAATGGAATTGAACATCCGATTACCGTCGGAAACGGCATTTTTGAAGTGCCGGACGGGCAATTGATTTTGGCTCCGGGTTCTTCCGGTTGGGATAATTTTCAATCGGTTGAAATTTGTCTGCGTGGCGGATCGGCGGCTAAGTTATTTAATTACCCCAAGCCGGGCGATTCCGTTTTATTAAAATAGCCATGAAAGAAATAACAAGCATCGGTCTTCCTTTGTTATTTCCCCCAAAAAACATCCCGGATACTTACCACGATATTCGTTGCGCGGAGCAAGCCGAGCAACGGGCCGAGGATCCTTTTTTAAAAAAGGCCTGTGCCTATCGCAAACAATTATTGCTCCATTTATTATCTGAACAGCAAAAAGAAAAAGAGTAATCCTTTTCCAACATAGGAAAAGGGCCCGAAAATCGGACCCTTTTTAATGAAGTAATCGCTATTGTTAACGGCATTCACGGCTGTATCCGCTACAGCCCGTATTGCCGCTATTACCACAACCTGTATTAGTCTTATTGCAACGTCTGACAACATCTCTCAAACTCATGATTGCAGAAGTATTCCGATTCACAGCCCGTTGAACACCTTTAACGGCTTTGGCTTCTTTGGCCTGATAATGGACACCCATAATATCCGTAGCCAGCGAACCGGCCGCCATTAAACGGTCGCCAACCTTAAAGGCTTCTTCTTTATCGGCCAACCAGGCTTTGGAACTTTCCCAACCGGTTTTTTCCCGAACACCATAAACGGCAACCATATGACCTTGACCGTCATTAACAAAAGTTGCTTCAACAACTTTACCCTGATTTTGATAGGCTTCTTTCACAACAGCAAAATCTTCGGCTTTCGGATCCAAGTATCCTTCATAGTTCGGCCGGCTTGAAGCCTGTCCGTTCATGGATACACAACCCGTTCCCATAGCCGTCATAGCCACCGCGTATAAAGCACCCAATGTTTTATTGTTAAATTTGATTCCCATTTTATTTTCCTCCTTGTTATTTTAAAATGTGTCATCCCTCTCAGATGATAAGTTTATTGTATAACATTTTTATAAAAAAGTCAACAAAATCTTGTTTTTGAAAAATTTTATTCAATAAAATCAATATATTATAAAATTAAAGTTTTCTGTTTTTTGGGAAATAAACACCCCTTAAAAGAGGCATTTTTTACATAAAAAAACTCCCCCTCTGTCATTAGGAGGAGGAAAATAGGGGGGAGTTCAATCGCACAGCCTTACTTTTTAAAGGCGGCGAATTTCTTATTAAACTTGGCCAATTGTCCACCGGAATCGATTAACCGGTAAACACCCGTCCAAGCCGGATGAGATAACGGATCAATATCCAAACGCACAACATCGCCAGCCTTTCCTAAGGTCGAGCGTGTCTTAAACTCTGTTCCGTCCGTCATCACAACCGTGATTTCATGATAATCGGGATGAATATTCTTTTTCATTGTTTGACTCCATTTCTAAAAAAGTGTGAAGTATCTATACACCATTTTTAAACAAATTGCAAGCATTTTTTTATCGATATTCGACAAATTCAACTGTATTGTTGTTTGAATCCACCACGGCCGGCCCCGAAATCTCGCGATAATTTATCCGCAAATTCGGTGCATAGGACAGCAAAACCTTATCCAAACTGAGTTGACGCTTTGAAATCACATTATAGTTTCGCGCAATTCCGATCACATCCAGAGAGGTCGTCTTTTTTTCCTGAATCCGTTGAATAATCGGCATCAACTCTTCCATTTGTTTCTCGTTTAAAGCAATTTGATCGGCATCATAATGAATAACCGTTTTCTTTCCCATAATCTTTCTTCGCACAGGTCCGGCGATAACAGTATGGCTTTCCTGATACCCGTTATAGACCCGTCCTCGCGTGCCATAGACCGTCCCCCGACGGATCACACCGCGACGACCATAGTAGCCGCCACCGCCCCCCAGGGAGGAAGAAAATACCGGTAATTGCTTTTCCTGTGCCCAAGCAATATCGGCCCCTACAAATAATATCAACATCAAGATCAGGATTATTTTTTTCATTTACTCCTCCAATTTTTTAAAGATACTTTTCTTTAAATTCATATTGGTTGCCACAATGGTTTGAGATTTTAAAATATCCCACAAATCTCTTTTTTCTTGGAAATCGGAAACATACCCGCCGGCTTCCTTAATTAGCAAATAACCGGCCGCGATATCCCATAACTTAAACCGGCAGGCAATATAGGCATCTGTTTGTCCCGCCGCAACAGCCGCCAACGACAACGTTGTGCAACCGTTAAAGCGCGTTGAAGCCACCGCATCCGAAAACTTGGCAATTGTATCCCGACTTTGGGGATAACCGAACGCATTTGCTCCCAATAAGGCATAACTCAACTGTGAACGCCCCGATACACGCAGCCGTTTATTACCACCCGGCGTCATCAGGAAAGCCCCCCGTCCCTTTTCGGCATAATACAGTTCATTGGTAATCGGGTTATAAATCACACCGGCAATTACGTCCCGTCCGTCAAACAAGGCAACGGATAAAGCGAAAACAGGAATAGCATGCAAGAAATTCGTTGTACCGTCAATCGGATCAATTACCCAGCGCATTTGACTGTCATGTTCGGGTTTTAATTCACCACATTCTTCAGATAAGAATGCATAATCCGGACGAGCCTCTTTTAAGTAAGTAATTAAATTTTTTTCGGCCATTAAATCGGCATTGGATACGAAATCACCCGGCCCTTTCTGAGAAACCTGTAAGCTGGATATTTCACCGAAGTCACGCACCAGGTTATGACCGGCTCTGCGAACGGCTTCAACCATCACGTTCAAATTGGGTGACAATGCCGCAATCATTTTTTCTTCACGTGTTTCCGGCCGTTTTCTTTGTGTTTTAGCACGGGGTGTAATCGTTCTTTTTTCAACAGTTATCGGCATTCAAAATCCTTTCCGGTCAATGGGCCTTATTCACAACTTCAATTAAAAATATTGCTCTATTATATCAGAATTTAATACCGATTTCAAGCAGAAAAATAAAAAAATTAACCGCTACTTCTTTTCTTTATCTGATGATATTGCACAAACGCCAAAGCAAAAATAATCGGCAGACAGGCTTCCCCACCCTCCTCAAATAATTTTAGCCACAGCGCCGTATCGGCATCCAATCGCAAACCGGTTGCCTTAAAATATTTACTGGGAAAACGATCGCAGATCTGGGATATCAGGCCGACACCCCCAAACGTGGCAATAGACCAATAGAGCGGCGATAAATGGAAAAACCCCCGTATCATCCGTTTAAAGTATTTAACCAGCAACCACCCGGCCACCCCTAAAACAAGAAAGACCAAAGCGCCTGCAATAATTTTTTCATGCAACGGATTTTCGGGGTTGGTAAAAAAGCGTAGCTTAATAGCCGTTGTATCATGCTGAGTCAACCAATGTTGTATTCCCATTTCCCGCAAAAAAGCTGCCAACCATAAAAACAGCAGGGCAATCCATGTTGACCGTTTGTCCGTCTTGATAAAATCCCGATAAAAACCGATAGCCGTCATACCCGCCAGAATATATAATCCGTAAGTAATACACTCTAAACCATGATTGGCTTCATAAAAAAGCAGTGGATCATCGGCATAAAAAAAACATTCAGCCCCTTTAAAAAGAATAAGGGCAATAACAGAGAGCCCTCCGGCCAAAAGTGGATTTAAAATTATTTTTTGCATCATGACTCCTTCAAAAATTGTTTACTGTTATAAAGCATATTTTGATATGCGTCAACTATTTTTTCGAATAGTCAGATGAAAGGATTTTATGTTTTCTATGGACTCCGGACCAAGCCCAGAATGACAAGGACTTTACGTCCTCTCATAAATCCTTATGTCATCTTTGCGGAAGCGAGGATCCATTAAACATGACGTATCCTTCCCTATGGATGCCCGATCAGGTCGGGCATGACAGAAGGGGGGATAACAAGCACCACTAAAAATATCCGATGTTAGTATTCGGCCCAATCAATACAGACGTTGTTATCTTCATCCCAGGCCCCGCCGCAGGCTTTGCAATAGGCTTCCGTCGGCAAATCTTTCCATTCCTCGGGACATTCGGTGCACGTGCCGTTCTTGTTATATGTGTTGGCCGGACAGGAATCACAGAAACCCGCATGCCATGTCCGCCCACAGGCAATACACGCTCCCTTGGACAAATGGGATGTATCCGCCGGACACGGAATACAGGTACCACCATTAGTGCGTCTGACACCATTCCCGTTGGAACAAGTCCCGTTCGGGGCCGCCGGCTCGGCACTGTATGTGCCGTCTGGGCATTTGGCACAATCTTTACCACCATTCGGTTTATATCGTTGTCCCGGACATTGTTCAAAGCAGGTTGGGCCCACGCTATCATAGGTATCACAATTTTCGGCTTTTACATCTACCGTTCCGGCATAATCGCACGGATAACATTTACCGGCCTCACCTTTAAATTCTCCCTCCGAACAGGGCAAAGAACACCAATAGGCCAAAGCGCCGGTTGCCACCCGCTTACCACCGCAGGCATCACAATACGGCCGATGTGTATATGTGCTCACTACTCGCGGATCATCACACGGATACGTTCCGACTTCGGAGTAAAATTCGTCTTCCGTCCGGGTCTTTAAGCAAGAAGCACCCCCATGCAAAGCCACCCAAGTGCGCTTTCCTTTACAGACTTTACATTCTTCCTGATTCACTTTTTGCGAACCGGGATTGCGCGGGTCATTGCAATCGCGACATTGTCCGTCCACGGTGAAATATCCATCCGGACAGGTACAAGTGCCATCCTCTTTTAACTCCATCCCGTTCGGACATGTTCCTTTCTTACAAATGGATCCGATCAAAACATGTGTCCGGTTCCCGTTTTCATCAACGCAGGCCGCACAACTGTCCCGAAAGGCTTGCGTATTTCCCTGATTAACCGATGTGGTGGAACAGGGCAGACAACTACCGTTTTCATTCCGAAGCGGTTTATCCGGTGGGCACGTTTCCAAATAACAATAGGTCACATTACCGCCTTTGCCGATAACCAATCGTTTGGGCGTATCTGCCGAAGATCCGTTGCAGGTATGACGACATTGCGGGGATACACCGACACTGGATCCATTATATTCATACCAAGATGTGCCGACAGCCCCTGTTTCCGTGCATCGATAGC
Source organism: Alphaproteobacteria bacterium (assembly GCA_017453485.1). Taxonomy (GTDB): domain Bacteria; phylum Pseudomonadota; class Alphaproteobacteria; order CAAHEQ01; family UBA3637; genus CALXZG01. Next base: position 7,350 of record JAFTEW010000034.1, read on the forward strand.
AACCACCCGTTCCAAAGAAATATCCCGGGGCACAGCCGAATTGGCAATAATTATTAAATCCCCGATATTGCCGATGCCCCCCAAACGGTCCCGGTTTATCGGCACAAACATCACACATTCCCTTATTCGGTGTCTGCACATTCCTATTTTCATCACAGGCATAGCAGTTGCCGTTTTTATCCTGCAACGGTTTACTGGCCGGACAAGGCAAAACGCAATAAGAATACATGTACTGTTCATTGGTTGTACCGATTCCCCGGAATAATACCCGGTTAGGGCAATCCTCACAATTTTTTTCAACGCCGGTCACATTAATCGGCTTTTTCTCGCTGCACGGATGGGTTTGATTATCCCGGTCTTTCATATTATTCCGGGGTTCTTCCATACACAAGCACGATGCCCGGTCGCAATACGCCCGCTTTGTCCCACCGTATCTGTTCTTACAATCCTTATCGCTGCCGCATTCACACTTCGTCGCATCCCCGAAATTATGCCCGAATATAAATGTCATAGATACCTCTTCATCTTCCCCACACGGATCATAGGAATTTTGAGAATTACCATTGGCCAAAATTTCTATCGGCTCTTTCCAATGCATATCTATCGTTCGACGACACACCGCATTCGGCACACCGTAATATGTAATTTCAAACGAACGCGTCGTCGGATTGTTAATTGTCTCTACCTCATACGCCAATTCGGATAAATCCCCATAAGGTTGATTGGTCAGTTCAATGTCCGGATTCTTCTCTAACTGTATAACGGCTTCCAACGCACGGCGGCGGGTTTCATCCAACAATGTATTACTCCGAAATTTTGACAATGCGAACTGATATCCCCATAACGCCGTCATCGTCAATATTCCCATCAACGCCAACACACCCAATATTTCCGTCATACTCCGACCGGATTGCCCTTTATCCGACATTTTAAAAATATTCATACAAACCCTTTCAAAAAAGCCACTTCGGCGCGAAAGTGGCTGGATGCTGAAAACTATATGCATGAAATAGTGCGGTATATTTCTCCGCACAACGGCTTTTATTCTACCGCCATCCAACCCCTTGGGGGATGTAAGGCGTATAAAGTCTCTTTATACTGGCACGCATACGGCTTTCAGACCGTTTCGGCAGACGCCAACCTGCCTAATTGGAATTTATCATTCTTTTTATCCGTTTGTCAATAAAAAAGAGAGCCCGACGGACTCTCTTGTATAATTTGTTTAAATCGGATTATTTTACCACATCAAATGTAATGGTCCCATCCCCCAATTCTTCGGTCGGCGAATCCGGCAGGACAGCCCCGCTGATAGCGGTTGCCAAAACCTGGTCCATAATATAAGCCTGATGCTCGGCAACAGCGGCCTGCACCAACTCTGAATCGGTTTTATAAACCAACGTGATTCGATCGGAAATATCCAGATTCCGCTCTTTTCGGCGGGATTGAATCATCCGGACAAAATCGCGGGCAATTCCTTCCCGTTCCAAAGCCGGCACAACCTCGGTATCCAATTGGACAACGGCGGTGTTATCCGGTAAAGCCTGACCGGTCAAGCCTTCCTTCAAGACCAAACGCAATTCAAATTCATCTGCCATCAGTGTTTGACCGGCAATCGCCAATGTGCCGTCGGCATTTAACTGCCACTGATTTGCCTTACCGGCCGACATAATGTCTTTCATAAAACGGCCTAAACGTTTTCCGATCAGGGGCGTTTTTAAATATAAGAACGTATTTGCCACAGATTTGATATCGGTTTTTAGCGCCACTTCTTTAACATTGACTTCGTCTTTTAAAACCTCGATAAAATCAATCAGAGTATCAGCCTTCTTACCAGCGACAACCATTGATTTCAGGGGCAATCTGTTCCTTAAATGATGTTCTTCACGAATAGACTTTGCGGTTGAAGAAATTTGACGGACCAAGTCCATTTGAGCAATTAAGTCCGTTTCATCAGAAATAGCCCCGACAGTCGGATAATCCATCAAATGAACCGAATCACCACCCGTTAAACCGCGCCAGACAAATTCCGTCATCATCGGCATCAGGGGAGCCATTATCTCGGCCAACGTCACCAATACGGTATATAAAGTATTGAATGCCTGTGTATCCGTTCCGTCCCAAAACCGCGACCGGGAACGGCGAATATACCAATTATTTAAAATATCCAAAAACTCGGCACAGGCCGTGCAGGCTTGCCCCATTTCATAAACAGCCATATTTTCCCGGACCGATTCAGCCAAGGTCTTTAATTTAGCCAAAATATAACGGTCCAAAATATCGGTTGAAGCCGTTATCCGCTCTGCTTTAATTCCTTCCGCATTAGCATACAGGCAGAAGAAATAATACGCATTCCAAAACGGAAGAACCGCTTTACGGGCCGCTTTGGCAACTTCTTTCCCTTCTTTATCAACCTGAGCCTGACCGGCTTTGACGGCCGGGGAAGAAATTAAAAACCACCGCAAAGCATCTGAACCCATAGTATCCAGAACCTGATACGGATCAGGGTAGTTCTTTAACTTTTTGGACAACTTAACCCCGCCTTCGGCCATCAATAATCCTGTGGCCAAGCAGTTTTTATATGCCGGTTTCCCGAACAGAGCCGTTCCCAAAACATGCAGTGAATAAAACCAACCGCGCGTTTGGTCAATCCCTTCTACAATAAAATCAGCCGGGAAATGCGATTCAAACCACTCTTTCCGTTCAAACGGGTAATGGACCTGACCTTCTGGCATGGATCCGGATTCAAACCAGCAATCAAACACATACGGGACCCGCCGCATCATGGTTTTACCCGACGGGTCATCCGGATTCGGATAGACCACATCATCAATCATCGGACGATGCAAATCCGTTACTTCAAATCCTGTTTTTTCCTTAATTTCTGCAACAGAGCCAAAGACATCAACTCGGGGAAAATCCGGATTATCCGATTTCCAGACAGGCAACGGTGCCCCCCAAAACCGATTACGGGAAATATTCCAATCCGGTGCGGATTCCAGTCCTTTCCCAAAGCGTCCGTGTTTAATGTTATCGGGCGTCCATGTAATTTGTTCATTGGTCAGCAGCATTTTGTCTTTAAAATCCGTGACCCGCACGAACCAGGAGCTCATCGCCTTATAAATCAAGGGGGTATCGGTTCGCCAACAATAAGGATAACTATGCGTAATTTGTTCCTTTTTGACAAGTTTGCGTTCTTCCTTTAACCGAGCAATAATCGGTTCGTTTGTTTCAAAAACCTGTTTGCCCTGATAATCCGGAACTTCTGCCGTAAAGCGACCGGCCTCATCCACCGGACAGATAATCGGGAAGTTTTTATCCAACGCCACACAGGCATTAAAGTCTTCCTCACCGAACCCCGGTGCGATATGGACGATACCGGTTCCGTCTTCAACAGACACAAAATCGCCGGCCAAAACACGGAAACAACCTTTTTCCTTTAACTCGGCAAAATAAGGGAACAGCGGTTCATACTGCATACCGACCAGTTCGGATCCCTTCATGGTTCCGACCCGGGTTGCGTGTTGCAACTGCTGTTTAAATTTCCCCAGCAATGCTTCGGCCAAGATATATTTTTCCTCGCCTTCCTGCATAATGGCGTAATCAATGTCTGCCCCGACCGCTAACATCAGGTTAGAAGGTAATGTCCACGGCGTTGTTGTCCAGGCCAAAATATACATTCCGTTTTCTAACTTAAACATAATGGTAATAGCCGTATCCGTTTTGTCACGATAAGCCTGATTGACCTCAAAATTGGAAACGGGGGTTTGGGCCGCCCAGGAATACGGTTGCACCCGATATCCCTCATAAACCAAGCCCCTGTCATACAATTCTTTAAAATTATGGATAACGGATTCCATAAAAGACAAATCCATCGTCTTGTAATCGTGGTTAAAATCAACCCACCGACCGATTCGCTTAAACATATCCACCCAGATGGATGAATATTTCAAGACATCCTTACGACAAAAATCATTAAACTTGGCAATACCGTATTCTTCAATAGCCTTATGCCCCGAAACACCCAGTTGCTTTTCAGCACTCATTTCCGCCGGCAGACCGTGACAGTCCCATCCCAAACGCCGTTCAACTTTCTTTCCCGTCATGGTTTGAAAACGGGCGATGGTGTCTTTGACGTAAGATACCAATATATGGCCATAATGCGGCATTCCGTTGGCAAACGGAGGCCCATCATAGAACACAAATTCTTCGGCCCCGTCACGGCGTTCAACCGACCGTTCAAAAGTGCGTTGTTCTTCCCAGGAACGAATAATGTCTTTTTCCATTTCGGGAAACGAAAGTTTACTTGATAATTCTGGATAATATTTTTGTTTTTCTGTCATAGATAGTCCTTATTAAAAAAATTAATGAGAGCAGTTTAACTGATTTCAAAATCAAAATCAAGTTTTATATCCGGTCCGATTTGATTTTTTTATAAATTTATCGATTGATTTTCCCCCCTCTCATATGGTATGTTAGCCGAAGCGGGAGGTGTTATATATGGTTTATTCTCTGGTGCCTTGTGATAAAAAGAAAAGCGACGGCGGTTTTTGGGGATTTTTACGGCGATTACGCGGCATGCGGAATAATGCCGTTGCCCGTCAGGAGATCCAAAGCGTTAAGCATTTTTTACCCCAAGAAGGTGTTTTACGTCAAATGATTGATCAATTTATTACTAAAACGAAAAAGCCCCCCAGATCATTACTTTTTTTCAAAGAGTTATCCTCAACATATTCAGAGGCCATGCAAGGTGTTCCGGTTTGCGTTTTGGTCACAACGCCCAAGGATGCCTGGGCCTTGGGGTTAACGCGAACTGTCATATTAAAATGGCCGGACTTTTTGTTTTCAACCTGTCCGACGACCGAGGTTCGCATTAACCTGGATGATAATCGCATTGCCGAACAACAAATAGCAGCCATGTCCCGCGGATATGAAATCATGCGGGAAACCGAACAGTGGAAAGCCATCGCAGCCCCCATCCAAAAAGGAAAAATAGACTTGGAACGGGGATATCTATACGGATGGAAAGAGAATTTACTGACTTTAACAATTTCTCCCGTTTCCGATAAATCTAAAAGTTCCTATCACCGATTAACACAATTAAAAATCCCCTCTTTATTGGAAAAAATGCAACAGTTTTACACGGCGGTGGAACTGGATCAGGTCAAGGCCAAAAAATATATCGGACACGAAATGTATAGTGCCCCGGAAGATTACGATCACATTCGGGGATGGGGACATTGCACCGAATATTATGGTTTTACCAGTCGCGAAATTATTATGCGGGGACGCTATTTTGTAGATCCCGGGTTGGTGGTGCATGGAACAGAACGAAATTTCAGGCAGCTGTATCCCCTCAGGGAAATTTCAGTAGAAAGACCGCCGCGCCTTGTCATTCCGGCCCCTAAAAACGGAGAAAGGCTTATTTATAAGGCCGAAGAAAAATACTTAAAATATTTGCCCGATCTGCGGCTTTTAGGAAGAGAATAAAAACATCTTGAGAAAGGAAAAAGAATGCTTGTTAAAATAGTATCCGTTATATTTGCGTGTTTAGTGGTAAGCCAAATTTATTATTTTCAAAACAGTAAAATTCTCGTCGCTATCATTCCTTTTATAACATTTTTATTGCTCGTGGCCACAGTAATCATCGGACACCGTATCGAAAAAAAACATTTCTATCGCACACAGGCCAAAAAATTAGAGCGGTATACGGCTTTTAGATATTTGGCCGATAAAATCCGGGATAACACCCTCACTGATTGGGATATTATTGATTTCTATGATCGGGAAACACAAGCCGGCAAACAATTGCCCTTGGCTGTTTTGGTAGAATTGATCAATCAATTGAAAAAATTAAATGCTTTTCCGCCGGCCGTTTGGGATTGGCTGGACGATCCGGCAGATTACAGTCGGGACGATTTAAAAAGCACTCTGGATGAATTTATCGCCGTCCGACAAAACAGAATAACCGATGCGGTCGCCGTCAATGCCTATGCCGACGGTTTTATCTCACAAAATGAGGCTTTGGAACATTTATCAAAATACCGGTATCCCGAAACATTTCGACTGCTGACCGATGAACCGGAGGAATACGATGAAATACGGGAAACTTTTCAAAAAGAGCAAAAAGGGACGACCGATTAAAGAACACCCTTTGCCCATTTTCAAATAGCCCCATTATCCAATGTAAACTACCAGAGGACTATCTGTCAACCGAATGTGTCATGTTTGTGATTCTTCCCGGTCCAAGACGGGAACCAAACTCCGGCGTATCCTTTGCGATGGTATTATAGGTGTATTTACCGGCATAAATCAAGGCTCCCAAAATAGCCAATTTGGTCAACATCCCAAAGACCCGTCTCCAAGAAAAATCGGAATTTTCTTCTAATGTTTGAATCATCTGCTTTCCTCCACTTCTGAATCCCATTATACCACAAAAACCGGAAAAAGTAAAGTTTTGCTCTGATCAGTTCAATAATTTGAGTTGTAATCTGTAAAAAGTTTTGTTACAGTATAAGGGAGAGGAAATATTATGAAAAAGATTTTACTTTTGACCTTTGTGCTTTTTATCTCAATGGAAGTTTTTGCGGATTGTGCTTTTTTTGATAGGTCTATGTGTCCAAAAACCGTTTGTCCATCGGGAACACTTATGGGAGATGACGACAAATGTTATGATTGTAATACCCGTGAAGACATACATATTGCATGTCTTGGAGAAGATATAGCTTCTAAAAAATGTCCAAACAGAATTTTTCTAGATAAAGGGTGTAGTAACGATATTTCTCGTTTATGTCCAAAGAATACTTGTCCACCCAGCACATTTATGGGAGATGATGGAAAATGCTACGATTGTGATGAAGAAAAAGAGATTGATATAAATTGTATCGGTGAGGCAGCCGTAGATAAAACATGTTTGAATCGCACAGTTAGTGATTGTTATGGTAATTTATCGTTTAAAAAATGTAAAGATGGCTTTGAAAGAAGTGGGCATAATCAGTGTGAAAAGAGTGTAAATGAAGGTATGAGATCTGGTATAATATACGGCTGTCCAATCTATTAATTGTTCTTATCCTACTTTTAAAAGTCCGATAATTTACGATTTTTGGCCGACTTTAAAAACCTAACCATCAGACTCGGCAAACGCTTTGAAACACAAAACAACACAAAACAAAAAGCCCCCGTTTCATGGGGGCTTCAAAATATGGTGCCTGGGGACGGAATCGAACCGCCGACACAGGGATTTTCAGTCCCTTGCTCTACCGACTGAGCTACCCAGGCACGCCGGACGTGTGCGAACTTTATACACTATTTTTTTTGGGTTGTCCAGTATTTTTTTATAAAAATTTATTTTTTTGTCGGAAAGCCTTTAACCGCCAATCGGATTTTATCTTGCTTTCGCAAACAGAATATGTTATATAGTCCCTGTAAAAGGAGAAAATAGAATGCTTGATTTTTCTGGGAAAACCGCTTTAATTACCGGTGCAACCGGTGGCATCGGTCGGCAAATCGCCCGAAAACTACACGCACTGGGGGCAACTTTGGCACTAACCGATATGAATTTGGATACCTTAAAAGCCTTTCAGGCAGAATTAGGGGACCATGTCTTTATTTATCCGGCTAACCTAACCGATTCGGAAAGTTTACAAACGTTGGTCAAATCGGCCGAAACGGATATGGGTAAAATTGATATTCTGATCAATAATGCCGGTATTACGAAAGATGGCCTGTCCATGCGTATGACGGATGAGCAATGGCAACTGGTTTTGGATATTAATTTAACGGCCAGTTTTAAATTGGCCCGAACCGTTATACCGGGCATGATGAAACGGCGTTATGGTCGGATTGTCAGTATGGCTTCCGTTGTCGGGGTTATGGGAAACGCCGGTCAGGCAAACTATTCCGCCTCCAAAGCGGGACTTATCGCAATGAGCAAATGTATGGCCCAAGAATTAGCCAGTCGAGGTATTACATTAAATTGTGTAGCACCGGGCTTTATCAAAACACCGATGACGGATGTCTTACCGGATGCGGCCAAAGAAGCCTTGCTTAAAAAAATTCCGATGGCTCGCTTGGGATCGGCCGATGATGTTGCCAATGCTGTTATCTTTTTGGCCAGCGAAGAGGCTTCCTACATCACGGGTCAAACCATTCATGTGAACGGCGGCATGGCGATGATCTAGTTTTTTTACACAGCGTAAATATTTAAAAAATATAGGCATTATCCTATTTTTATGTAAAAACCAAAAAAAATACTGGACGCGGCCGAAAAAATATGCTAGAACAAATCCGATTTCGTCAGAAATGACAAAAATTAAACAGAAAGGAAATTAAAATGAGTAATACTGCTGAACGTGTCAAAAAAATTGTTGTGGAACACTTGGGCGTTGATGAAGCAAAAGTTCAAGATAATGCCAGTTTCATTGATGATTTGGGTGCCGACAGTTTGGATACGGTGGAATTGGTAATGGCTTTTGAAGAAGAATTCGGATGCACTATTCCGGATGATGCCGCTGAAAAAATTCGCACCGTTAAAGATGCAATAGACTTTATCGAAAAACAAGCCTAATCAGCTGTCAGAGTTTATCACAGGAACGTTTTTGCATCTTTTAGGTTTAAGATGTGGAACGTTCCTGAATTTATGAGTGGAGTATAAAAATGACAAGACGCGTCGTTATCACAGGGCTAGGCCTTTTAACCCCGTTAGGACACGGTATTCGTACTAACTGGGATAAATTAACCGCCGGTATTTCCGGTATTTCGGCCATTAAAGCATTTGATACGACCGATTATCCGGCAAAAATCGCAGGCCAAATCCCCTTTGGCACGGCCGACGGTGAGTTTAATCCGGATACGGTTTTATCCCCTAAGGAACAACGCCATGTCGATCCGTTTATTTTATATGGTTTAACTGCCGGGATCGATGCAATAACCGATTCCGGTTTTATTCCCCGGGATGAAGCCGACAGCGAACGGGCCGGCGTTTTGATGGGTTCCGGCATCGGCGGATTACAAACAATTGCTGGTGGTGTCGAAACTATTCGGACCAGCGGTCCCAGGCGGTTGTCGCCATTCTTTATCCCCTCTGCTTTAATCAACTTAATGGGTGGCCAATTGGCCATTAAGTATCACTTAAAAGGCCCTAATACATCTGTATCAACGGCTTGTGCTACCGGAACCCACGCTATCGGGGATGCGGCTCGTATCATTCAAAATGATGAGGCCGATGTTATGATTGCTGGTGGCGCCGAAGCGGCTATTTGCCCCTGCGGTGTCGGTGGTTTTTGTCAGGCTCGGGCCCTGTCAACCCGGTATAACGATACACCCGAAAAGGCCTGTCGTCCCTGGGATAAGGATCGGGATGGTTTCATTATGGGCGAAGGAGCCGGTGCCGTTGTTTTGGAAGAATACGAACATGCTCGGGCGCGCGGAGCCAAAATTTATGCTGAACTGATCGGATATGCTGCCACGTGCGATGCTTATCATATAACGGCCCCCGGCGGTAACGGGGGACTACGGGCAATGCAAATGGCTTTAAAACGGGCGGGTATAAATCCCGAAGACATCGGATATATCAATGCCCACGGGACATCAACTCCGGCCGGTGATATGGTGGAATTTCGGGCGGTCAAATCCATTTTCGGCACAGCCCCTGTATCCATGTCATCAACCAAATCCTGTACAGGGCATTTATTAGGCGCTGCCGGTGTGGTTGAGGCTGTTTACACAACTTTGGCATTGCAAACCGGTGTTTTACCACCTACCATCAACCTGGATAACCCCGAAGAAGAAACACAAGGTTTTGATTTAATCCCGCACGCGGCCAAAGAGAAGAAAATTCAAATTGCGTTGTCCAATTCGTTCGGTTTCGGCGGCACAAACGGCACACTTATCTTAAAAAAGATTTCCGATGCGGCATAGTGTCTTTATTTATTTTTTCCTTTTTTTTGTGGCAGTTTCTCTGTTGGGGGGAAGCGTTTTAACGACCTATACGCAGTTTATTGAGGATGGCCCGTTAACCGAGGCCAAAGAAGTCGTTATCCCAAAGGGAAAAAGTCTGAAACAAACGGCGCGATTGTTAAAACGGGAAGGCGTCATTGAAAGTCCGTCTGTTTTTGAACTGGGCGTCCGGGCCAGTGGTAATACCTATCGTATCAAATCCGGCGAATACAGTTTTCCCCGTCATGCCAGTGCTAAATTGGTCATGAATATCTTGACGGACGGGCAAACAGTTGCTCGCCGATTTGTGGCGCCCGAGGGAATGACATCCCGCCAATTGGTTGAATTAATGGACAGGTATATCGGGCTGACGGGCACGGTTTCCCAAATCCCGGCAGAAGGGACATTACTGCCTGAAACATACAACTACTCTTATGGGGATACCAAAGAATCTCTAATTAAACGAATGCAAACTGCCATGGATAAAACGGTGCAGGAACTCTGGCAAAAAAGGGACAAATCCGTTCCGTTTAAAAACCCGCGCGAAGCCGTCATTATGGCTTCCGTTGTTGAAAAAGAAACGGCTCGGGCCGTCGAACGCCCCCACATTGCATCCGTGTTTTTTAATCGATTAAAACAAAAAATTCGCCTACAATCGGATCCGACAGTTATTTACGCTGTCACAAACGGACGCTTGGATATGAAGCGAGCCTTAACCTATGCGGATTTAAAGGTACAACATCCCTATAATACTTATGTGATTTATGGTCTTCCACCGGGGCCGATTGCCAATCCCGGCCGGGCCGCGTTAGAAGCTGTTCTGAATCCCATGCAAACCGATGATATTTACTTTGTAGCCGATGGCACAGGTGGCCATGTATTTGCAGCCACCTATACCGAACATCAAAAAAATGTTAATAAATGGCGAAAGACTAGAAAAAGCAAAAAAACTTCTTCTCAACAGGTAAAAGCAGCTCACCAATGAGCGGTGTCAGAAACCATCAATCGGCGACACCATCAGGCGGCTCTGAGCGTCAACGAGTAGATAAACAAAGCGAACAATCCATAAGTATGAAAAATCAATATCCATCGGGGTTGTTAAAGGGGACATAAAGCAAGGTTTAAAGTAAACATTTTTTTTCATTTTTTTGAAAATTTTTTATTTTATCGTTTTTGTTAATGATTTCAGAATGTAAGAACGGATTTTGTTCCAAATCCGTTCCTTTCGTTTTTCCTAATTTTCCAAAATTTCAGGGGGGGGACATAAACCTTGATTTATGTATCC
>JAFTEW010000035.1 GCA_017453485.1 Alphaproteobacteria bacterium
CCCCATCAGAGCCAAATCCACCGCATTGTTTTCCAGTTCAATAATTTCCTTATTAATTCGTCCCGTCAAAGACGAGATAGAAAGCCCACCAGCGGCCACCATCATTTCACTATCGTGGTAGAATGCATAAAAAGCTGCCCCCGTCACAAGCGTTGCCAACATACACAGCAAGGCAATCGTTAATGCAATAATTTTAGATTTAATACTGGCTAACATATTTATTTCCTTTTGGAAGATATGCTACAAAACTTTTGTATCAATTGTCAAGCAGAAAAATAGATGATTTTTATTGATATTTTATATTTTTTGTTATACTCTCTTCTTGACCTAAATATTTTTTAAGGGAGCCTGATGAGCACCAAACCATACCTTTTAAACGCTGTTCTTATATCCATTACCGTGTGCACCCTAGCTTTTGCTTATATCGGAAAAGGAATGTGGTCATATCCCCCTTTGATAGAAAACTATTCCTACACAACTTCGGCTGAACGCGCCTATAACCATCATCGTGTCGCCGTATTTGCATCTTATTCTCCGCGCGGTAGCATTCCGGAATATGTGATCTATTATTTAAAAGAATTAAAAAAAGTAAGTGATGTTATTATTTTCATCGCCGATAATCCTCTGCACCCGAGTGAGGCTGATAAAATTAAAGATTTGGTTGATCATATTGAGTGTCGGCGGCACGGAGAATATGATTTCGGTTCATACAAAAGAGGCTTAGCCTATCTGCGCGCCAACCTTTTATTAGATAAACAAGACAGTTTGATTTTGGCCAATGATAGTTGCTATGGCCCCATTTTTCCCCTCTCGCCCATCCTAAATCGTATGGATCAGGAAATGGATGCCGATTTTTACGGCCTGATTTCAAACACGGAATATAACTACCATCTGCAATCTTATTTCCTCGTATTTTCACCGAAAATTTTGAGAACAACAGATTTAGACAATTTTTTATCCCATATCCGAAAAGAGGACTCCAAAATAGAGATTATCAAAAAATATGAGGTCGGCTTAACAACCCATTTAACTGCATTGGGATACCGCTCTAAATCATATGTGCCGGATACCATTAAAACCGATTCGGAACAGGATATACGATGGAATAAATTATCCTTTCCAAATACGCTTATAATAAAATATCATTTTCCGTTTATCAAACGATATAATTTTTCACCGGATCAAGAACTGAATGAAAAACCGACAGAGGCCCTAAACAGTATCCGGGTCTTAAATCCGGAATTGTGGGCTATTATCAAATCGGATATTTTCTTTAAGGCTTTGGTCTCGAAATTCTGACGGCCTTATCCGTTATTCATCCAAATCGGTATTATCGATATGTTCGGTATCATCCTCAAATCCTTCGGATACCTTAATCGGGCGGATTTTTTCAACTTTTGCTTTCGGAAAAGCCGATAAAACGGATGAAATAAGCGGTGTTTGCTTTAACGCTACCGTCAAGGCGTTTTGTTTGGCCTCTTTAACTTCTTGCAAAGTTTGCCCACCCCCGGAAACTTGGGTCTGAATAATCCACTGCATACCTGTTTGTTTCGTTAAAAATTGAGAAATTTTCGGACATAAATCCCGACCGGCTTCCGGCGTTAAAACGCATTTGACTAAACCCGGCTGAACAGATACGGGACGCACACAACTTTCCACCTGAAAAGCCAAATAGCGCTCCCCTTTTTGACGCAATAAAGCAACGATATCTTCCAAACTTTGAACACCGCTATCCGACACCATCGCCGAAGTTTCAGGTTTAACCGACACCGGCGTTTCTGCCTTTACGGCAATCGGTAATTCCGTTTTTTGAACAGGTAAAGGAGATTCTTTAACCGCGACCGTTGCTTGCGACACTGCCATCGGCATCGCTATGCCGTTTTTTTTTATGTCATCCAAAATTTGGGTGGGTGATGGCATATCCGATAAGTAGGCCAGACGAATAATCAACATTTCCAAAGCCTTTATCGGCGAATCAGCTCCTCTGATCTCTGAAATACCCTTTAACAACATTTGCCACGCCGCCGTCAAAGAAGCCATTGACAAACCGGCGGCTATTTCCTTACCACGAATCCGCTCGGCTTCGGGGACGGTGACATCATCCGCCGTAGCCGGGATAATCTTGACCCGTGTCAACCAATGCGTTAATTCCAACAAATCCTGAGTGACCTCAAACGGATCGGCACCGCATTGATATTGATTATCCAGTATAGATAAAGCCTGTTCAATTTGGCCGGCCATCATGGCTTCATACAGGTCAAATAAAACCGTCCGATCGGCCAAACCCAACATTTGACGCACACCGGTTGTCGTCAGGTGATTATCCAATTGCGTCATAGCCTGGTCCATCAGGGACAACGAATCACGAACGGATCCGTCCCCGGCCCGAGCCAATAATTTCAAAGCGTCTTCTTCAAAGGTGACATTTTCTTTTTTGGCAATATCGGCCAAATGTGCCGACAATACATCCGTATCTAAACGGCGTAGATCAAAACGTTGACAACGGGATAAAATAGTAATGGGGACTTTTCGAATTTCGGTCGTTGCAAAAATAAATTTAATGCGTTCAGGCGGCTCCTCCAATGTTTTTAGCAAGGCATTAAAAGCCTGTTTCGATAACATGTGGACTTCGTCAATGATATAAATTTTAAAACGTGCCGAAACAGGGTTATACTTAGCCCCTTCAATAATCTCACGCACATTATCAACACCGGTATTGCTGGCCGCATCGATTTCAATAACATCAATATGGGAATCATTGGCAATATCCCGACAATGTTGGCAGACGCCACAGGGATTGGGCGTCATTCCGCCTTTCCCATCCGGGCCGATACAATTGAGCCCCTTGGCGATGATACGGGCAGAACTGGTCTTACCGATACCGCGAATACCCGTCAGCATATAGGCGTGTGCCAACCGATTTGTCGTGATGGCATTCGTAATCGTTCGGACAAGAGCCTCCTGACCAATCAGGTCTGCAAAAACCTGAGGACGATATTTTCTTGCCAAAACGTGAGATGTTCCTGCCATATAAAATCCCTTAATATAAGTGGAAGACACACGACCCGATACACGGAAATTGGGATGCTTCCTTCCGGACCTGACCCGCTGATTTCAAGTTTCGTCCGCGGCCTTCCAGAGTGTATGATACTTGTAATTTTACAAAAAGTCAAGCGGAAATATCGACCTGCCCCCGGGGAAACTGTCCCCGAATAACCTGAAATTAGAGCCGGATTGACAAGTTGATCTTATATACCCACAGGCCTCTACCTGCGCAAGAGTGACAGAAGAAAAAACAATTGCCCTGACAAACCCTTATTCACCGATAGAATCTTCAACCGCATTCAAGGATTTTTCCGTCGCATTGTCAACACTATCCACCGCATCCATTATTCGACGGAATCTGCGCTGTCCCGGAGTCAGTTTTTGAGGCTGATTTTGGGCATCCTTTTCGGCTTTTTTACGAGCATTTTCTTCGCGTTTGCGATTCCTATCCCTTTCGGCACGCCGATTACGGGCGTTATCGGACCGATCCCGATTTTGATAGGTCGATGATTGCTTGGCCCATTGTGAGGCTCCGTGTCCCGTCCTTTGTTGACGACGATACTTCATCCGAGCCCGCAACCCACGCGTTTTGCGTAAAGCGGCCTTTCGCAAATTCTTGGGTAAATCACGAACCTTTTGCAAAGCCTTTTTGAAGTTAGCCGGAATTTGTTTAATCCGATTTTTAATTTTGCGTTTCATCCGATTCCAGGCTCGCTGCGTTGCCCGACCGGCTTTACGAATGGCAAAGCCCGTCAAACGTGCTCCTTTTTTAATGGTCTGCTTGGTCGCCTCACCGGCCGCTTTCGAACCGGCCTTCATACCCTCTCCGCCAGCCTTTAAACCGGCACCAACCACCATCAATGGCACACCTATAATGGACCCAAGGCCATAGCCAACCGGACATAACTTGGCCCCACCCTTCATAGCGGCATCGCCGGTTTTGGACATACTGCTTCCCACGGCATTACCTGTTTTTTCAACGGCCTTGCCGGCTTGTTCTCCGACATAGTCCCCGGTTTTTTCAATGGCCTTATCGGCATACCGGGCCAAGCGGGTAAAGATACCACCTCTATTATCGCTCGGATCACTATCTTTATCCTTATCTTTGGGATCTTTGGGACCCTTCTCTTTCTTCCCCTTCGGTTTGGCATAAGCCCTATCCATCAAAACATTTTTCACCATCCGGAACGGAGCCAGTGCCATCCGAAGAGCCCCTATCAATGCAACCCCGGCCATACCCGGTAAACCACAACTTACGCCGGATAATCCTTCCATAATCGGTTGACAGACCTTAAACACATTCGTCCCAAAGAAGCATAACAGGATAAAGAAGAAAATCGTAAACATGGACCCATTTTCCCCGGCACCTAAAGCTTCGGCCAATTTATCCACATAATCATTCGGGACCGGATTTTGATCCAATTTAATCAGGCTGCCCAATTCGCTGAAATTCGAATTTGGCATTGAGGCTTCAAATACAGCCATAACCAAGGCAATCCCCAATGATAGTCCAATCATCATCAACAAAGCATGGACCAAAAAGTCCCAACCCCGTTTTGTATATTTACGGGTTCCCGGAAATACAAAAGTTGCAATCAAAAACGGCGTCAACAAAACGGCAAAGCCAATGCGCAGGAAAATATCCACCAATCGGAATGCTACACAAAAGGCCAACCAAGAGAAACAAACAATCAACCCGACCCCGATAATCCAATAATCAAACGGGACAGGAATAAATGAAGCAACCCCCAACGAGACAACCTCAGCAGTCCAACGAACCGTTTTTCCTAACAATGTCTTTTCATGCAATGTATAATACACCAATACACGACCTGTTGCTACCATCGGTGTTGTTTGCTTATAAATCCGGCAGGTATTGCAAAGCAATTGGCGCTTTGTTTCCACCTCAAAAATACCGACATCCATACCGGCTGTTTTATATTCCGTAATCGTACCACCATTACAATCATTGGTTGAACCTTCTTCGCAGCAATCACATCCGGTCACATCTTCCCCTGCCAATTTAACACCGATAGAATCGGCCGGATTACCGGTGGAAAACTGCTCGGTTATACCAGTGGTTAATGATACCATCGGAGAAAAAGTATATTTATAAACCTCTCCTAACGGGAAACTGAGCAAAGCCGCTGCGATCACTGCCAAAATTGAACGCGTTAAAAAGTCAGTAAAGAACTCTGCATTATTGGCGGTTCCGAATTGACCGATTAAGACTAAGACTTTAAATAAAATCCAGAACAGGAACATAATTCCCAACAGGGACAATGCCGCCGTGCGCAGTGTTTCCTCCAATGCCAGTGATACTTCCTCAACAACGGATAGCATCAAGTGCGCAATTTCACACGGCCAACATTCCTTTTTCTCGGCATCTGCCTTTAACAAAGCATGCACCGTTTCCATTTTCGTTTCAGCCTTCTTTGTTTCATATTCGGCCACTTTGTTTAGAAATTCATCCGCACATTTTCGGGTTGACGGATCATCGTTGACATAGCCGCCACCGGCATAATTTCCCTTTTTCTTCACAAAACCGGCCTGTTCCGCCTTGGCATACGTATCCAGGTATTTAAAGGCATTTTCAACGGCTTTTTCATCCGGTTGCTTATTATTTTTGACGTAATCATCCACATCAAAATTTTTAAGGCTGCAAAAATTCATCTTGTATTGCCCCAACAAACAAGTGTATAGAGCAGCCCCTTCCGAACCACTACACGCATTATGGGCTTCGTCGGCCACAGCTACAGTTGATGTTGCCAACAGCCCCATTAGCAAAATGGCCGAAAATAATCCCCGCTTATGCCCCCGATAGATATAAACGACCGTAAAAATCAACAAACATAAAATCAGGCCCCAAACGATTCCGTTTACATACGGGGCATAGGTATCCGGCGGCAACAAAGCTATTCCACAAACAGCTGCAAACAGGAACAAAGTTTGAAAAATATGTCTGAATAACCGTTTCATGCTTTATCCCTTTCCGTCAACCGTCTTTCTTTGCCCCGGCCGAAGCCACCGATTTAGCTACGTCCTTGGCCTCAGACAACGCCTGTTTTGCAATAGTCGGTGATGCCGTCACCAAAGCCACCGCCGCCGTTCCCGCCGCAATAGACAATTTTTTAATTCCGTTAAACGCCGCCAAAAAGCTGGAATTAACGGCTTCACCACCAAACTCATTAGCTAACTTCGGCACAACACCACCCAGCCTGTTCATACACAAAACCAGGATAAAGAAGCCGACCAGGGATGTTGACATGGTTTGAACCGCATCTACCAATTTTGGGTCTTTGGCCTGTAATGTTGCACCCAAGATACCGGGGTAATGCTTTTCGGCATACTGAATCACGACATAAGTCGTCAAAGCGATATAAAAGCACGAAAACATCAGGGTCATACCGGCCCCCAACAAAATTCCCCACAGCCGACCCAACATCTGTTTTGTCGGCGGAAAAACCCATCCGACGATAGCAAACGGAGCCAATATCAAGGCCGCTGCAATTCGGACCAACGCATCAATGAATGACATCGGCATTGTCAATAACAACATCCAGAACATCATAATCACACCGAACCCGATGATCCAAGCTGCAATACCGGATTGTTTCCAAATGGTAAAGCCCAAAGATACCCCCATCCGAAGTGCCACATATATCCGATAAACGATATCCAAATATTGACCGGCCGTATCCCCAAATAAAACATTTGTGTTTTGCAGGTTAATGTTAGAGGCCACTGATGCTGCCTGTGTCGACGTTTTAACCAAAGAGTTAGCATCCAAAATTAAATTGGATACTTGGACGAAGAAATCCAAAATCGGTTGAATAAAATTTTCCCCGACAAAGGTCACAAAGACATGATCACTGCCGCTGGTTGTACCGATAATAGCCGCCGCGACAACCGCCTTAAAAAAGATATTTGTCATTGGAAAAACGAATTTCCGAATATTCGGCTGTTGAATGGTCACCACAAATTTACCGACATGAAATAATAACCAAAACAGCAATCCGATTCCCAATACGGTCATGGCATAATCACAAGACAGATTAATCAAGGTCTTTAAAAATTTATCCAATCCGGTAAAGGTTGCCTGATAGACTGCACACGGCCAACAATCGGAATAATTTTCCTGTCCGCCCTGTAGAGTCGGATTTTTACCGCAGCCGGCCAGCAACAAAAGGCCGATGCCCACGATAAACAATCGCAGGTTTCGGCAGAACAATGTTCGTTGTAACCGGTGCATCATATTCGCCCCCTTATGACCTTCTGCTACCACCGGTTTGAGCAGCGGCCACCTGTATGGACAAATCCTCTAAGTGAGCCGAAAGCATCCGATTCGGACGACCGGTACCGGTGCTTTTCCCGGTATCTGCGGCAATATTTTCAATCATGCCGCGAGAACCGCTGGAAATAGCTTTATCACCAAAGTAATCACTGAGCATTGACCGTGTTTCACGTTCCATACCGTCCGGATTATCTTTACGGTTAAAGGCCACCTCGGCAAAGGCCTGCATTTTCTTGGGATCCGTTTGCCATTCATGCTGATGTCCTTTCATTGCCTCCATAAACTTGTCGCGGGGCAGGTGCATATTTTGCTCAATAAAGGCCGTATCCTTTGCCAATCGTTTCAGATCCGGGGCCGCATTGGCTTTGCCGGCCATGGCGCGAATTGCCTCTTGCTTTTCGGGGGTCATATTTTGCACAGCCGCCCGTTGTTCCGGCGTCATAGACCGGAAAGCATCCGTCAATTCAGGCGAAGCCGACGCATCTACTGCACCGGGCATTGTTCCCGGCATCACTGCCGCAGTCGCCCGACCGCCCGAGCCGCCCATCGGTTGTGCTTCACCACCGCCGACATTTCGACCAGCACCGGTTGAGGTCACTTCACTGTTTACGGATTGGGTCCGACCGGCTGTATTATTTCCGGTTTCATTGACGGCTGTATTGTTGACCGTTGTATTATTGCCGGCTGTATTGTTCCCGGCACTACTGCCCGAGGCACCACCGCGCACATCGGTTGCAGCTGCCTGAGGTGTCGGGGCACGCCCTTCCTGACCCTGATAACCACGTTCACCGCGTTCACCGGTATAACCGCGTTCACCACGGGCCCCCCGTTCGCCGCGAATAATCGTCGGTGAAGCCTGAGCCCCGCCGCCATTACCGCCGCCAGAGCCGCCGGAGCCACCGCCCGAACCGCCAGTCCCTTGACCGCCGTTATTACCACCACCAAATCGGCCTAAACGACTACCGATTTTACCGACCGCCCATTTTGTGCCATCATAGGCCGCCACGCCGACGTTCTTGGTCATTTTAGCACCGGCATAAGCCACAGCGCCCGTTTTGGCAATGGTGGAAGCCATTCCGCCACCAACGTTGGTGTTGATATTGCCACCGCCGCCGACGAAGGAGTTGGCAATCGTCGCTGCCGCCGCCAACAGTGAAAAACTCATCGCCGTATAGGCAATTGCGTTCATACACAAACCACTACCGAATCCGGCCAATTCAACGGCCTCATCATTTTTATCTTCAATCAAATATCCGAATAATTCTGATCTGATATCATCGGGGACAACCTGATTAATCAACATCAAAACTAAGGCTATCATAACTCCCAAGGCCACAAACAACAAACAGGAACTTAAAAACATTTCCCAGGCTTTCTTGGTGTATTGTTGCGTTGCCGGGAAAACCCACAAAATAATCCACAGCGGCATCAGGGTCAGCACAAACGCAAACCGCACAAAAGCATCCACAACCTTGAACGGGAACATCAGGTAAACAACCCCAAACCCAATCCAGATAACACACCCGGCCAGAAACATAGCGAACCCGCCTGACAAAATATTGCTGGCACCAACTTTCATAAAGGTTGAACCCATAGCCAAACATACCATAAAGGAACTGGCCACACTACGCAACCAAGTCACCAGCATTTTCTTGGTGCTTTCGCCCATAGCAACATTTTGTCCTTCGGCATTTTTGGGCCCGTTTTTAAGTTCATTCGTCATCGCTGTTTCAACCGGTTGCCAGTTGGGCTGAACTTGATCAGAAATCAAAGAATCTATGTTACTTTTTCCTGTTTTCAACACTTCCACTTTATCCAAAGTCGTTGAGAGTATCTGTTCGCTGATATACAGGGAAGTGTCCATCACCGGTTTTGTCAGCATAGAAAAGATGGTATCCCCACCGGCGGTCACGGAAACACCCAACAGCGCCGCCGCAATGATGGTCCGCCCCAAAGGCTTGAACAAATCGTTCAGGAATTGCATGACATCCACTTCCTGCAATTGGACAAGCATTTTACCAACCTTAAACAACAACAGGAACAAGACCCCGATTCCCAGTAACGACAAGAAATCTTTGGCCAATGTATCAAACAACGTTGTCACCAGGGTATCAACCGCCTCATACATTTTTTCAAAAATTGTGCAGAAAAAACATCCACCATCTTGATTTGTGTAATCAAGCAGCGTTCTCATATAAACGGAATTCGCCTCACCAGTTGCAACATCGGTCGCCTGACCAACCTTACGTTCGAAAATACCATCATCCAACGAACCTTCTTTTACCTTAGGACGAATTCTTTCACCGTTCTCATCAAGAACCCACTTACTTTCATCATATACTGTATTACCATTTTCATCCGTATACTTATAATCGTCCTCATAATTGTAAAGGGCATCATAATAATCTTTGTTAAAGATACCCAAAACACGCTGATACTCATCGGGCAAACTTTCAATCCCAAACATGTCTTTAAATTGCCCCCATGTTGTCGTTGCCTTTGCAAAATATTTTTGACCGGCCACATTTGCTATAAAGTCGTTAATACCTTCGGCTTGATATATTAAATTTCTTGCATTCCCGGTTCTAAGCATTTCATCCAAACCGCCTTTATCTTTGATAAGGTCGTAATAATTATTTTCCAATCTGGACCCTTTTCTTCCCATGGGAACACGACCGCCTCCGAACTCTTTATCCGCAATCGTTCGCTGAGCTTCATCCACCTTTGTTAAAAGTTGATAGGCTTCATCTGTGCTATGCAACCCAAATCTTTGGCGTACTCTTTCCAACGTTTCTTGTGTTTTATCTTCCGTTGCGGCGGTGACGGCCATTGAACCTGTGGATACCATCAACGTTCCGGCACACAA
>JAFTEW010000036.1 GCA_017453485.1 Alphaproteobacteria bacterium
AATGGTTCGGGCCTATTCCAAACTTAATTTCGCACTCAGCATGGGGACGGGATTGGCAGCATTGACGGGTGCCTGGTTTTACGAAACCATGGGACTTCATATTTTACTGGGGACGGAATTTTTCTTAATCACGGCTGCTTTGTTGATGGCCTTGCAATTGCCGGATGTGGCGACCGTTGAACAACGTCGTGTTGCTCCTCGGTCTGTGGTGGCAACGGCATTAAAGACAAGCGGTCAAATTTTGAAAGATAAACGGTATCAGTCTGTCATTCTTTATTCCGGAATGATTGTGGGAATCAGTCATTTTTTCTTTTGGAGTTTTCAACCGATTATGAAGGCTGCCGCCGTTCCGGTGGCTTTGTTCGGTGTGGTCATGTGTATCAATAATATGATGCGCTCGTTCGGCAGTTTAGGAACATCCCGATTGCTGAAACACATTTCTTTATCCCATTTGGGACAGATTGCTTTTGTCATGATTCTTATCGGATTGTGCGGTGGCTCTGTTGTTTTTACGGTATCAACGGGGTATGTGTTTTCGTTGATTTTTATTTTTTATCTGTGTTGTTGTATTGTTTGTCAACTAATGTTTACCATCGGCCATATTTCAAGGTTACAGCGGATTGCGATCCCCGAAATTCGAACGCAAATTGCTGCAACGAATATGATGGTAGCCAGGCTTTGTGCGGCCATCGTGCTGATCTTGCCCAAGTATTTGACAATGAAGTTGCCTTTGTCGGCTTTGTATCTGATTTACGGATTGATATTTTTGGGATTGGGCGGTTTTATCTTGAAACGGGTCAGAAAAACTATTGAATAATTTTTTGTCTGAAACGGTTAGGACCGAACAGTTCCCTTTTCGGATTTTAATTGCCCACAGGCTGCCATAATGTCTTCCCCGCGGGTGCGTCGAATGGGGGCAGCAATATAGGCGTCTTCCAAGATTTTGGCAAACCGGTGAATGGCATTATTGCTGCTGGGTTCAAAGGGTGAACCGTTCCACGGATGAAAAGGAATCAGGTTGACTTTTACCTCTAATCCTTTAACTAAATTGATTAAATCCCTCGCTTGATCCGGTGAATCATTGACCCCTTTCAACATCACATATTCCATTGTGATAAATTGGCGATGTTCAACACGTTCTTGATAGTCTCGACAGGCTTGCATCAGAGCATTCAACGGAAATTTACGATTAACCGGCATAATTTTATTTCGAATTTCATCGGTTGGGGCATGCAGGCTGACCGCTAATTTCACCCCTAAATCCGCCAAAGCGGGAATCTTATCGGCAACGCCGCAGGTGGAAACGGTAATTTTGCGCTTGGAAATGGCGATACCGTCCCCGTCCATTAAAATTTGAAGTGCTGTTTTCAGGTTTTCAAAGTTATAAAGCGGTTCTCCCATTCCCATAACAACGATATTGGACAAATAACGTGTTTCATCCGTCGGTGTCGGCCATTCGTGATAACTGTCTCGGGCGGCCATAAATTGTCCGACGATTTCACCGGCCGTCAGGTTGCGCATCATTTTCTGTGTGCCGGTGTGACAGAATTTGCATCCTTGGGCACAGCCGACCTGAGTGGAAATGCAAACCGCGCCCCGGTCCGATTCGGGGATATAGACACATTCAACCTGTTGCCCGTCGGCAAAAGCCATCAGCCATTTGCGTGTTTTATCGGTCGAATTTTGTTCCGTCACAATTTTTGGGTGTGAAACGGTAAACAACCCGGATAATTTTTCCCGAAACGGCTTGGATAATGTTGTCATCTGAGAAAAATCGGTGACCCCTTTGTTATAAATCCATTGCCATAATTGCTTGGCCCGAAACGGTTTTTCCCCCATATCGGCCAACAGTTGCTGTAAATTCGAAAACGATAAACCGATCAGTTCTTGCATTATTCGCGTCCGCAGGCTTTTTGGATATCATGATAGGCTTTGGAAAAACCTTTCATGGAAAAGGTATCCGTTGTCAGAGTCCCCCGAGCCGATGTTCCTTTTAAAACGGCCGTTGAACCTTTTTTCATCTGAGCAACCAACTTTTTATCCGTATCCGAATCTTTGGCCCAGGCCGTATCGGCATGGGAAACTAATGAAACAGCCTTGTTTTTATCAATGGTTAAGGAAGGCTTTGACCCTTTTTTATATGTGTATCCGGCCATGACATTGACGATATCAAATTCTTTTTCAGTCGGATGATGTGTGACGAATAAAAAAACATCATCCCGCACTTTATATTTGCCGACGGATTTTATCGGTTCTGTTGCCATATAACAGGTTTTGTTCCCCTGGTCTGTATAGATATAGGCCGTCCAATCATCATAAGTCCCCAAAATATCCAGGTTCTTATCTGCTGCAAAAACGGGAACCGACAAGCCGATTAAACCGAATACCAATAACTGTAAATAGCGCATTGCTGCCTCCTTATGACGAACAGATTACAAAAAAAATAAGAAAAATGCAATAAAAAAATCCCAAGTCCGTTTGTCGGGGGATTTTTAATACGATTTAACGATATTGATGATGACGGTAAAAAAACTCTTCCGCCAGTCGATGCTGTTCTGTTTTTGCGGCAGAGTCTTTCTGATCGTTTTTTGCACGGTTGACAATAAACTCTTGTTCCTCCCGGGAAAGAGAAGAACGTTGCTCTTGCGTCTGGGATTGGGAGCGGGGTGAATTCGTATCAGCACTATTCCCCAGCGTCGGAATCAACTTCTTAATTTTTGAAAGCAGAGTCGGCTTTAATTGTGTGCGGTTTGTTGGTTTCTCCGTTTTGATTAAACAGCCGTCTTTGTAAAAAAGTTTCCCGGAAGAAACGCCATTCGTATCAAAATTTTCACGAATTTGAGTGCCGTCCGACAGGAAAGTTGTTTGTCGCATCGGTGTTTGCCCATCCTTATAGTAAAGAATATGGGCCGTACATTTTCCCTTTTCCATCACTTTTTTTGATTTCAGAGTTCCGTTCTGAAAGGTTCCGGTTTCGATAGGTTTTCCATCATGACCGTATTTTGTGTAATCTCCGTGTTTAATGCCGTTGTCATTGGTCTTAAATTCAGCCTGCAATTTCCCCTGACGATACTCGGATAAATACTCGCATACGGGGTGGTTACGATGATGTGCATCGGTATTGAAGCGTCTGAATGTGCCATCCAATTCACCTTTTTTCTTTTGCCCCTTGATGATAAAGTCGCCCCAGTCTTCTTCATACGGCCCATCGGCGACACCATTTTCCAATGTCGTTCGAATAATCGTATTTCCCGTTTTTTGAGTTTGAATATAGGCCATAATATTTTCTCCTCTTTATATTTATTGTATCATGCCCCCTGAATTTTGTCAATGAGAATGTTGTATGGTTGACAGAGTAACGGAAAGCGGATATATTATCCCTATGAAAGTGGAATTATTACAACAAAAACAAGGGGTCGTCTTAACCATTGCAGGCAATTTTATTCGGTGGAATGCTGATGGAGAAATCAATCGATTAAGTAACGATATCCGTCGTCTGAAACCTAAAAAAATTATTTGTCGGGATAATGGGATAGAACAATGGGATTCATCCTTGGTTGTCTTGTTGTATAATTTGATGCGAGGGTTCCCGAACATTTCGTTTGAAACAAAATCGTTACCCGAAGGTATCCGACGATTATTGGAATTAGCCTTTGCTGTTGACCGAATGCCAAGTTTGCCCCGGCAGGAAAAGGAAACTTGGTTGGAGAGGCTGGGCGGACAGGCGTTGTCCATGGAGGAAAGTGTCCGACATGGTTTGACTTTTATCCGAAAAATTGGTGCGTCTGTTCTGTCTTGGATAAAAGGGCGGTCCGTTATGCGATCGGAAGATTTTTGGTTTGCTTTACAGGATTGCGGTCCGGGAGCCGTGGGCATTGTTTCTTTAATCAGTTTTATGGTCGGTCTGATTTTGGCCTTTGTTGGTGCCATTCAGTTAAAATCATTTGGGGCTCAAATCTATGTGGCCAGTCTGGTTGCCATCGGTATGACACGCATCATGGGGGCTATTATGATCGGTATTATTATGGCCGGACGTACGGGGGCTTCTTATGCGGCAGCTATCGGGACTATGCAGGTTAATGAGGAATTAGATGCTTTGAAAACGATGGGTATATCTCGGACCGATTTTTTGGTGTTGCCCCGAATTTTAGCTTTGGTTTCGGCAATGCCCTTCTTGGTTGTTTTATCCGATGTAATGGGTATTTTAGGCGGGGCCTCGGTCGGTGTTTTTATGTTGGGGATTACTCCGGCGGAATACTGGCGATATACGATTGAGGCTTGGAATATGACCAACTTTTGGGTGGGATTGTTCCATGGGATTGTTTTTGGGGTGGTAATTGCCGTTTGCGGTTGTTATTTTGGAATGATGTGCGGACGTAACGCCGATAGTGTCGGGGTGGCAACAACGCGAGCTGTTGTTTATGCTATTGTTTGGATGATTGTAATGACAGGCCTGATTACTTTAATTTGTGAGGTTATCGGCATATGACGAATATAATTGATGTCAAAAATTTAACGATAGCCTATGATGATTTCGTTTTAATGCGGGACATTTCATTTTCGGTCAAATCCGGGGATATCTTTGTCATAATGGGCGGGTCCGGTTGCGGTAAAAGTAGTCTGTTGCGGGTGTTGACGAATTTGACCCCGATAACAAAAGGTCGGGTTGAAATCGGTGGTGTTGATTTATCCCGGACATCAGAAGCCGAGAAAGAAAGATTGATGCGCCGATGTGGGATTTTATATCAAAGCGGAGCCTTGTTCAGCTCAATGACATTGGCGGAAAATATCGCTTTACCGCTACGACAATATACGGATTATTCACCGAAGATGATACGGGATTTGGTGTCATTGAAATTATCATTGGTCGGGTTGCGCGGATTTGAAGAATTCTATCCGTCGGAAATCAGCGGTGGAATGAAAAAAAGAGCGGGATTCGCTCGGGCATTGGCCTTAGATCCTGATATTGTCTATTTTGACGAACCATCCGCCGGATTAGATCCTGTCAGTTCCAAGTTTTTAGATGATTTAATTGTTGAAATTAATCGCAATTTTGGGACAACGATTGTCATCGTCACCCATGAATTAGCCTCATTGTTGTCTGTCGGGACAAATTCGATCTTTTTGGATGCGGCTACAAAACAGATTATAGCCCGGGGGAGGCCATCGGATTTATTAAAAAATCCCCCCAAT
>JAFTEW010000037.1 GCA_017453485.1 Alphaproteobacteria bacterium
ATGCACTTCCGACCCATCCATACAGACAGCCGTCCGTGCATCCGTTTCCTATCCTATATTCACTACTCTAACATCTCCTCACCTCTCGGCAAGTGAAACGCATTATATACTATCCATTGCCCCTTGTCAAGCACTTTTTTATCATAACCCAAACTTTTTTGATAAAAAACAGTATCCCATTGTTTTTATTAATTCTTTCTTCAATTTTTTTAAAAAAATGAATGAAAAAATCGTTTTAACCCTGATGCGGAGCCACTGTGAAGCATTGCCATTTGGCGTCCTTTAACTGACGGCAAGCATCAGTTGCTTCATTTTTACTAAACCCTTGAATTCTTGAACGAAAATATCTATCATCCGCTTTGGGTGTTTGAACCGTCTTATTATTTACCCCCAGCATTTCCATGGCTTCTTCGGCGATACGACGTGCTTTATCTTTCCCTTCAAAGGCGCCCACCTGGATTGACCATTGATCACCTTGTTCCAAGGCTGTATCCGGCGTTATATATACTTTTGCAACTTGTTGATTTTTTACCATTTTATTCGTTTTCTTTCTACTCATTGCCACACAAGCTTTCATGGTCGGCAAAAATGCAGCAATCGGCGGTTTTGAAATAAAAGCACGCCGATTCAAAGGGTTAAATGCCCCGTTCAATCGCCCGCCTTCTTGGGCTTTCTTTTGAACAGCCACCTGATGAAACCCTTTATCCAGTAGGCGCATTGCCCTTAAATCTCGCTTTAAGGGGGACGATTCGCCGATAACAATACTGACCAACCGTGAATCATTCTGCTTAGCCGTAGATATGATATTATAGCCGACCGCCGACACAAATCCCGTTTTTAAACCTTCTGCTCCTTCATATTGTTGTAAAACAACGTTGTGAGAATGATAGGTTTGCCCTTTATACATAAACGAAGGGGTAGCAAACAATGAATAATACTGTGGATAATGGGAAATCAAAGCCATTGTCAGAATAGCCATATCCCGTGCTGTTGACATCTGACCTTTTACATGAAGGCCGGAGGCATTTTTAAATATCGTATCGCGCAACCCAAGGCCTTGGGCTGTTTGCGTCATCATATCCGCGAATCGGGATTCGTCCTGTCCCAAAGCTTCGGCCACAACAACAGCCACATCATTGGCTGATTTAATAATCAGTGCCAAGGCAGCATCTCGGACGGTAATGGTTTCGCCGGGAACAAGGCCTAAATTTGATTTAGGTTGAGCCGCTGCATTTTCCGAAATCAACAGCGGATCATCCATTCGGACGACACCGTTATCCAAAGCACCGAACAGCAGGTAAAGAGTCATCAACTTTGTCAATGAGGCCGGCGGTTGTTGGACTGTTGCGTTTTGAGATTCCAAAACAAATCCACTTTTTGTATCGGCGACAAGCGTTGACACAATCGCCTGTGCCGGCAAAAGCCAGCCAGCCACAATCAAACAGCACAGCCATTTCATACATCGCATGTGATAAACTATGGCCGCAAAAATAATTTCTGTCAAGAAAAAATTATTCTTTTTAAATTGGATTACGATATATTTCCTTATCGAACCGCCGATGGACCCAAAGCCATTGTTCCGGATTTTCACGTATCCAACTTTCCAACCGACGATTGATTTCCGTCAGAATTAATCGAACCGCTTTATCGGAATCCGACTCTTGCGGCATGGACAACGGCTCAGTCACATCCATAATAAAGTGTCCGTCCGGTTGTCGAATACTCCGCGCCATCAAAATCGGAACTTTAAATTTTAACGCCAAAACGGCAATGGCCGGTGCTGTCAAAGCCGGCTTTCCAAACAACGGGATTTCCATCCCTTCCCGCAGTTTTTGGTCACACAGCATGACAATAAAGCCTTTATGGTGTAAAACTTCTACCATTTTTCGAGCCCCAGCCGCCCCCTTTGGGATTAAGACCCCTTTTCGGCGCTGAAACATCAATTTATCCAGCCAAGGGTTATTGGCGCGTCGATAGACCGGATTCAAATAAAAATCATCAAATAGTGGTTGTGATACGGCTAGTTCCCAATTACCGAGATGCGCCGAACACACAAAACCGCCCCGATTTTCCGCAACCGCTTTTTTCAAATGAGTCAGCCCCCGAATTTCTGCCTTTTTAAATAGAGTATGCGCATGTGGCATTTCGGCATAAAACCGTCCCCAATGTTGCCACATTTTTTTCAAAATTGTCCGGCGTTCTGTTTCACTTTTATCCGGGAAAGCAATTTTTAAATTGATCAATCCGATATGACTGCGACGATGCATCACTTTCCCGATAAGAATGCCTAATTGACCACCGATGGCTGAAGCCCAACGAACCGGTAATATTTTAAAAAACAACCAGACAATTCCGGCCAACAGAGCAAATAAGGGGTCCGTCACCCATTTTTGAAACGGATGACGGTGAGATTGACGAATCATTTCTTCCGGATTCATGACGGCAAAATTCCTTTCAACAACTGTTCAACCTCTTGCGGTTTATCAAAAACGAAATCACCCGAAATAACCGTTATCCGGGATTGTAATTCACGCGGAACCTTAACAAAGTCTTTTGTTGTGGTGACAACAGGCAATCCGCCGGCATCAGATAAAATTTGTTCAATATCAAATCGCGAATAAAAATAATGATCCGGAAAGGACATCTTTTTTGCCACCGGAATACCCAACCCCGTCAACATATTAAAAAATTTATCGGGACTTCCTATTCCGGCAAAAGCCACAACCGACTTGCCTTTTAATTGCTTTAAACTTTTCGAATCCGGTTCAAACCGACCCGATAGAATCGGCATATCCGGGAACAAAGTGCGAATCTGATGGCTCACATCCCTTTCATCCGCTCCGGCAATAATAATGGCATCAGCCCGCTTTAACCCTTTTTCAATCGGCTCACGTAACGGACCGGCCGGTATCATTTGTCCGTTGCCAAATCCTTTTTTACCATCCACCACAACAAATGACAGCGTTTTAATCAATCCGGGATTTTGGAAACCATCATCCATAATAATAGCCTGTCCCCCCCGCCGTTCAATCATTTGAGCCCCGCGAGCCCGGCGATTATCCACCATTGTCGGCGCCATTTTTGCCAGCAAGAGAGCTTCATCCCCCACATCCAAAGCCGTCATATGTCCCCGATTAACGAAGACCCCTTTTTGTTGGCTTTTATATCCGTGATTGAGAAAGAAAAAAGAAACTCCCATTTTTTTTAGCATTTGTCCCAACGCCAAACATACCGGCGTTTTCCCAGTTCCCCCAACTGTCAAATTGCCAACACAAATAACAGGGATATTGGCTTGATACGGACGCGTTTTTTTAAATCGACGGGCAACCGACCAACCATAAACCCGACCGAGCGGGGTCAATATCTTTTCCCAAATTGTTTTCGGACGATACCAAAATTTCGGGGCCTTCATACAATCCCCCTTTGGGTCAAAACATCATAGACCCGATCCAGGACAGCCAT
This sequence comes from Alphaproteobacteria bacterium, assembly GCA_017453485.1. Classification (GTDB taxonomy): domain Bacteria; phylum Pseudomonadota; class Alphaproteobacteria; order CAAHEQ01; family UBA3637; genus CALXZG01. Next base: position 3,463 of record JAFTEW010000037.1, read on the forward strand.
TTCGGAGCAAGCCAACGCCTCGGCCTTTACTCCGATAACTTTTTGTTCTGCCGGATGTTGCAAATAAAATTGTAAGTTATTTTTCAAAACTTCTTTATCGGCAACTTCAATTAAGGCTCCTTTTTCTTTACCGGATGCTACTATGGCTCGAAAATTAAAGGCATACGGACCAATCATGACAACGCGGGCCAGCCGCATCGGTTCCAACATATTTTGTCCGCCGAAAGGAATAAGCGATCCACCGACAAAAACAATCGGAGCCAACCGATAAATTAATCCCATTTCCCCCAAGGTATCCGCCAAATAAACCTGTGTTTCCGCCGTAATCGGTTCATGCTTTGAACGTACGGACACCCGCAATCCCCGTTTTTCAAAGGCAGCCTGAATTTCCCCGCGCCGTTCCGGATGTCGTGGGGCTGAAACAGTCAATAAATCCGGAAAAACTTTCATCAATTTTTTATGGATATCGGCCATTTGTGCCTCTTCATCCGGATGCGTGCTTCCCCCAACCCAACATGGTCGATCTCCGATTTGCTTTAACAACATATCCAGTGTTTCCGGATTGAATGGTGCCGGCGGAGCCGCACACTTAATATTTCCCACACAAACAGCATCCGAAGCCCCCAAAACCCGAAGGCGTCTGGCATCTTCCTCTGTTTGTCCAAAGACAAAAGTAAATAAGCTCAATAAAGCCCGAATCATCCAAGCTCCTTTTTGCCACCGGGCAAAAGACCGATCCGATACACGACCATTTAATAAAACTAACGGAATACCGGCTTGATTGATCTCACGCAAGATATTAGGCCAAAATTCCGATTCAAACCACAGCACTGCATCCGGATGAAAATGCGCCACAAATCGATGAACCGCACCGGCCATATCAACCGGTATATAGACATGAAAAGCCCGTTCGGGTAACCTCTGTTTCATCAAGGCTGCCGATGTCACGGTTCCGGATGTGACCATTATATGAATATCCGGATTTTTTTCCAATATGCGACGAATCAGAGGTTGCATCGATAAACACTCCCCGACACTGGCCCCATGCATCCAAATCAATTGACCCGCCGGTCGTTCCGGTAAATCACGTCCCCACCGTTCCCGATAGCGAACAGGATCCTCTTTCCCTTTCCACCGTCGAACAAAAAGTAAAATAAAAATAAAAGGCGTTGCTAAAAACACAAAAATGCGGTATAAGTGTAGTAGTATCATGATGCATCATCCTTTTTAATCAAACTCGGATTCGCATTGTAAAACATCTTTTGAAAAAAGGCAACACATGATTGGACTGATTACACAAAATAATATTTGCCGAACGGCCCTTCTTGATTTACTGTCCGATTTGGATATTCATGAATATTCCCCGGCACAAGTTTATGAAGCCTTACTGATATTGGACGGTTCCGTGCCGGAAACAACGATTCCCATCATTACACTGGGGATAACGCATCCGGCGGAAAAACTACATTTGGACATACCAATCAGACCGGATGATTTAGTTCATCGGATTCAGTCTTTCTGTCTGATGAATAAACAGCGTGTCACTTTTGAAAACAGCGTTTTTCTATTCCAAAAAGACCAACGATTGCTGATTTTAAAAAGCACGGATACCGTTTATACTCTGACGGAAAAGGAAAATGATTTACTGGCATCATTGGCATTGGCTGCCCCGGGTGCTTTAACAAAAGAGGAGCTACTAAAATCCGTTTGGAATTACCGACCAGATGTTGAAACCCACACGGTTGAAAGCCATATCTACTTGTTGCGCCAAAAAATCGGCCCAAACGCCGATTCTTTGATTCAAAGCACTCAAACAGGCTATGCGTTGGTCACGGATTAAGGTGTTGCCAACGTGCTTTCTGCCAAATTCGGCTGGGATAGTTCTTTGGGTGTATTATCCGGAACAACCGGCAACGGTGTGATTGGTGTAGCCGTTGCGTTTTGACGAGCCTGTTCCAATAATTTGTTTTGTAATGTAGCCTGGATATTAGCCTCAGTTTGGGTCCGCCGTAAGACCGGATTCCGGGCAAAATACCACAAGATATCCCGCCCCTGTGAATCCCGTACGGATACATCAGCGCCGGCATCAACCAAGACGTTGAAAACAACTTCGGAGGGGGCATAGTAGGCCGCAAACAAAACAGCCGGAATTTTTTCCGGAACACCCGGCATATTAAATCCGACCGTTGAAACCGGCTTATTGGCTCGGGCTTTATCCTGGGTCAAAATACCGTTGACAATACTGGGGTTTCCACGTCGAATGGCCAGTTGTAATAACGATCCACCGCACGTAATTGTCGGATCATCCATTGATACACCCGCCTTAATCAATTCAAAAACCCGTTCATGGTCCCGAGCATCACGGACCAAATTTTGTAAAACAGTGTATTGACACGGTTCGGTCGAATCCGTTTTTCGTTGCCGCATTTGCGCCATAGCCCCCGTTGCACAAACAGAAAGAAGCAGCGCCATTAAAATTGATGTTTTGATTTTCATTTTTGTTTCTCCTTCTGATAAGGATTTTGGAACAGAAATAAAGACTTGTCAACCGGAATGTTCACTTTTGTGTTAAAAAGAGATACCGTTGATTTTACACCTTGCATATCCAAAACATCCCATTGTTTTAATGTCATGGTATCCTTATCAATCACAATGGTCAGGCTACCCAATTCCTTGGCGCCTTGTTTATGGGCCGTCACATAATATTCATCCAAAATATCCTGAACATCCGTCACGACAAAAACCGGATCATCAAATTTTAATTCTTTTTGCAGAATTAATTCAACCGGCGTTTGTGACAATTCAAAATAACTGACCTCTTTGGATTCTTTATCGTGATAAATTAAGTATCCGTTCACAGCATAAAATTCCAAAGGAGAGCCTTTTTCATAGACCAAACGCAACTTACCCGGCCGATCCATATAGAGTGTTCCGGTTTGCAAATCATCTTTCATTTTGGAATTAAATTGCGCAAAATCTGCCCGAATTGTCTTAATTTTATTATAGGCTTTTTCAACTGCCGTTAAGATTTTCCGGTTAGCCGGTGTATCAACGGATTTATCTACGACGGCATTTGCCGCTCCGCTCCATAGCAATAGACAAATCAATATCATCCATTTTTTCATTTTATTTTCTCCTTATCCGTTTGGATCCGGTGCCAATACTTCACGCTTACCGGCAATATTCGGCTTAGAAATAACGCCTTCGGCTTCCATCTGTTCAACCAAGGTAGCCGCCCGATTATATCCGATGCGCAAACGCCGCTGAATATAACTGGTTGATACTTTTCTTTCTTTCAAGACAATATCAACCGCCCGATCATACAAATTACCTTCCCCATCTTCGGCACCAATGTTATCACTCCCGGATGACATAGCCGATGACACATCATCTGTTTCGGTAATAACGGCATCCACATATTGCGGTTCCCCCTGCGACCGCCAAAATTGGACCACTTTTTCAACTTCCTCATCACTGACAAAAGGACCGTGCAAACGAATCGGTTTACTGCCGGCCGGCCGATACAGCATATCCCCGCGACCCAATAATTGTTCAGCTCCTTGTTCGTCCAAAATGGTACGGCTGTCAATTTTATTGGTCACCTGGAAAGAAATCCGAGTTGGGAAATTGGCTTTAATCAAACCGGTGATAACATCCACACTGGGGCGCTGTGTTGCCAAAATCAAGTGAATTCCGACAGCACGAGCCATTTGTGCTAACCGTAAAATGGGGGGTTCGGCTTCTTTCCCACATTGCCCCATCAAATCAGACATTTCATCCACAATCATAACAATATAGGGGATGGGGGTCAAGTCAAACGGTTGTTCTTCAAAAATCGGCTTTCCGGTATTGGCATCAAATCCCGTTTGAACCCGGCGTGTCAACACCCGTCCTTCTTTGGCAGCCTGCCGTAACTTTTGATTATAGCCGTCAATATTGCGCACACCCAGCTGACTCATCGCCCGATAACGATCTTCCATTTCTCGAACAGCCCATTTCAAAGCGACCACCGCTTTGGGAGCCTCTGTCACCACCGGCGTCAGCAAGTGCGGTATATGATTATAAACGGATAATTCAACCATTTTAGGGTCCACCAAAATCAATCGACACTCTGCCGGCGTAAACCGATACAGTAAAGACAGAATCATCGTATTGATGGCAACAGATTTACCAGAACCGGTCGTCCCCGCAACCAACAGGTGAGGCATTTTAGCCAAATCCGCATAAGTCGGTCCACCACCAATATCTTTTCCCAAAATCAGCGGCAACGCACCGGTATTGGCTTTAAATTTAGTCGATTCGACTAATTCACGAATATAGACCGTATCCCGCTTGGGGTTCGGCATTTCAATTCCGATAACATTGGAACCCGGCACAACCGCAATCCGAACCGATAAAGCCCGCATTTCCCGGGCAATATCATCAGATAAAGCAATCACGCGGGACGTCTTAACCCCCGAAGCCGGTTCGAACTCATACAATGTGACAACGGGGCCGGGATTGGCTCCGACAATTTGTCCACTGATTCCGAACTGAGCCAAGACGGCTTCCAAAGATTTTGATATTTGATTCATGGCCTCTTTTGTAATCGTAGCCCCTGTTGTTTTAGCCGGATTCAACAAATCAACATCCGGCAGGTTATACTGATTTGTAGATACCATTTCTGCTATTTCTTTGGTCTCTGTTGCTTTCTTTTTTGTTTTTTTAATTTTAACTTTTTTCAGAGGTTCAACCATTTTTTCTGTCTGATTTACCAGAGCACTGATTCGTCCCCATCCGGGCACGGGCAAAGATCGTTTCTGACACAGGGCAGAAGTGCCTAAAACAATCAGGAAAATACTCGCTACATAGATATAAGCCATCCGCGATACGGATAGGGCGGATTTCCCAAATGAATGATTTTCTCCCCATTGATTCAGGTAATATCTTTCAACCGCTACCCAGGCGCATCCCAAAACGACCAAACCGACCGCCATAACCACCCGATGCCGGTTATCCAATCCCCAGGCATATTTCAAGCTACGGACACTCCCCTTTAAAACAGCGCGCACCGGTATTGCCAACAAATAAACGCCCGCAAAAGACCAAACCACCCATAAAATTACCTTTAACCACATAGCCTCCGGTTCATATATTTGGTTCAACCAAAAACCGACGACACCGCCCCGATGAAAAACTTCCCCAGTCGGCATTTCAATTTTGACTTCCACCAACCAACATCCCAATAATAACATGGGCACAATCAAAGCAAACCGCCACCGAATTTTATGTCCGCAGAGCCGATAAAATCCAAAACTGATACAGGCAACACATAAAAACCAAACCGAAGCACCGATACTTTGCCACAAAAGGTCTGCTATGGTTGCCCCAAAACGGCCGCCCAAATTATGCACAACCGTTCCGGCCGTATTCCAAGAAGCGTCCCCGGCCTGATAGCTGCCGCAAACCCCTATCAAAAACACACCGACAGCCAACCAAATTACCGCTTTAATGATTGAAAAAAGGCGCATTCTATCCTCCTACCCGGTTTAGGGTTTCTTTTATAACGGGAACAGTTATTTTGCGACCTTCCGCCAATGATAACCGATCCGCTGTCTGAATAACATCTTGAATGGTTTTGAATGACCGGGGCATATGACTGACCGCGTAGTTCAAAACCAAATCGTCCACCAAAATCTGCCTGTCGGCAAATGCCCGACGCAACACATTTTTAACAAATTCTTCATCCGGCATAGATATAGCTGCTTTCGGGACGGCTTGTATGCGTGTTTGCAAATCCGGCAAATGAAAAGTCGGCACCGTCTCCGCCGTCAGCAACAACGATCCACCCAGATCGCGTACAAAATTAAACAGATGAAATAAGGCCCGTTCGCTGGACAATTGATTCAAATTTTCCACAACTATTTTTTTCTGAAAATAAGGCATAAAATCATCCGTCAAATCGGCGGCTTCTATCCGATATTCCGAAAAGATACCGGCCAAATGTGTTTTCCCGGAACCGCGCTCGCCATAGATTAAGACAGCCGGGAACGGCCATGCCGGCCACTTGTCAATCCAGGACACAGCTTCGCGATTACAAGGTGCCACAATAAAATCCGATCGACCGAATGCTTTTCGGTAAGACAGTGCCAAAGGAAGTTGCACAAAATCTGTCATTTCTGATGCGAACCTTTATAAAAATCCGTCTGTTTATACCAGGCCATCCAATGCCGAATCAGCACCCCGATAACAGCGGCCACCGGGACAGCAATCAAAACACCGACGAAATTAAATAATACCCCACCGGCCAGCAAAGCAAAAATCACCCAAACCGGATGCAGTCCGACCCGATCCCCGACCAAACGTGGGGTTAAAATATACCCTTCCAATACTTGACCGATAATAAAGACAGCCGCCAAACCACCCCATTGACCCCAGGATAATCCCTGCATGATTCCCAAAAATAGGCTCAACACCAATCCAGTACCAAAACCGAAATAAGGAATAAAAGAAAGCAATCCAGCCATCAATCCGACTAAAATACCATAATTCAATCCCGTCGCAAACAGACCGATACTGTAAAAAGCCGCCAAGATCAGACACACCATCGTCTGTCCGCGAATAAATCCGGATAAAGTTCGGTCAATCTCTTCCCAAACCGATAAAATTTTCTGTTCTTGTTTTTTAGGCATAAGCCCCCCTATCTGTTGTTGAATTTTAATCCAATCCCGCAAAATGTAAAACAGCACCACCGGCGTAATTAAAATCAACGCCAAAACATTAAAGACAGCTACACCGCTGGATAAAAGATGACTGAAACTGGCACCGACAGCGGTTAATACATTCATCACGGACCCGCGCACCGCATCGGATAATTCAACCAACTGCTCCGGCGATATTTTATCCTTGGCATAATCCAGCAACCCGTTGATTTTATTCCATACTGACGCTGAAAATTTCGGTATCTGCCGAATAAAATCAACCACTTGCGCCTGCAAAATCGGAACCAAAATCAGAAACACTGCAACAACAAACAAGCAAAAACCGACAACAACAATTCCGGTGGCCGTCCCTCGCCCCAATTTCACGGATACCAATTTTTCCACAATCGGGTGTAAAATGTAGGCCAATACAAATGCCAAAACAAACGGCAATAATATAGCATCAACAGCACCGATAAACCATATCAACCCGATTAAACATAGAGCCAAAAAGACATTTGTTTTTGTTAAATAATTTTTCATATCTGTCCCCCTTGTGAAAGCGTTTTCAAAACCGACAAACCACTCGTTTCATCAGTCGTTAAATCCAGCCCTAATTTATGCAAATGTGCCTGTAATTGGCCGATTCGCCCTTTGTAGGTTAACGTAATCAACACCATCCCGGTCCGAAAACCCCGAACCTCTACCCGTTTTAACAAATCCGACTGTTTCAGTTTTCGGTCAATAGCTACCCAATCCGCTAAATGCGTAATCGGCACCTGCACCCAAAACACATCCGGCATTTCAATCCCATCTGTATTTTCCCGGCGCCAACGTTCTTCCTGTTCCATTTTTACTTTTTCCCATATTTCTGGCATGATGTCCGAAATATGCCCGGACGGCACCATCATTTCAAATGATTCGGGAATAACCCTGTCCGATTGATCCGGAAAAACCTCACTTTGCACCGATACATAAGGTCCTTGTTGTTTTATCCGCAGCAACAACCCCCGTTTAACGTCATATCGGTCCAAAAATGCCTGAACCGTTTCATCGGTTTGTTGTTCTTTCAATCGACCGGCCAGGGCCACTTCTTCTAAATCGCCGAAAGGAATGATAAAACCATCCATTTCCTGATTTTTTAAATAGGTATATACCGGATTTTGATCCTCCAAAATCAGACGATGACCGTTTTTTTCAAAAATAGGCAAAACAACGGTCGGTGGCAGAGATTTTGACAAAAACGGAATTTGTCGTTGCTTTAAAAATTGCTGAATTTTATCGGGATAAAATCGCACATCAATATCAGCCATATACTTGGTCGCCGTTGTTTTTTCATTGGAAACAGATACTTTTTGAACCAAATTCATCACTTCATCCGCCGGGGGCACTTCAATTCTTGACAGTTCTTCCGCTGCCACCATTTTTCTCATCAAGAGCCAAAAAGCATCTGTTTCCCCATTTTGGATGGCAACTGCTCTGGCCTCCCGAGCCGAAGTTAATTCCGCCGATACCGGCACTTTTGCCACATCATACAAATCAGCATAAACCGATTGAACACCGAAGCAGCACACAAAAAACATTAAAATTTTTTTCATCATTTTTCTTTTTTTCATTGAAGATTTTTTTGATTAGGATTATTCTAGCAAAAGAATTTCAAAAGAGCAACTCTTTTATAAAGGAAAAAACAAATGGAATACAATGCGAACAATGTCTTTGCCAAAATTTTACGCGGAGAAATCCCCTGTCAGAAAATATATGAGGATGACTATGCCTTTTCTTTTTATGATATCAACCCTAAGGCTAAGGTACATGCCCTTGTCATTTCCAAGGGAATGTTTACCGATTACAACGATTTTGTGAATCATTCCACGGATGATGAAATTGCCGGCTTTTCACGGGCTGTTTTAAAGGTTGCCGAATTATTAAATTTAACACAAACAGGCTATCGAATCGTATTCAATACCGGTAAGGATTCGGGGCAGGAAGTCCCCCATTTACATGCCCATATTTTGGGCGGAGAGCCGCTCGGAACAAACTTATAGGAGGCGGCATGACACCCGACGAATTGATTGACAGCGCTAGACAACTGATTCAAAAACGTTATTGTAAAGAAGGCCATCACAGTGTTGTGGCTGCGGCCCTTCTGACAAAATCCGGTAAAGTATTCACTTCCTTAAATGCCGGGACAAATCAACCTTCAATTGCGACCTGTGCCGAAATTATCGCTATCGGGATGGCCAATACGGATGATCCCCATATGGAGATTGATATGATCGTAGCCGTTCGGGATCGGGATGCTTATGTGATTTCTCCCTGCGGTAAATGTCGTGAATACATCCTTGACTACGGTCCGACGGCTCGGGTGATTGTCCCGGCCGATAATGAACAAGGATATTCAGTTGTTCCGGCAACTTCCTTACTCCCAAATAAATATACGAAAAGAACATGCGCCTGTTAATTGCCGCTATTGGAAAACTGAGCAAAAAAAGCCCTGAACAGACTTTGATTGATGACTACCTTAAAAAGGCTCGCTGGCCTGTTATCGTCAAAGAGTTTGAAGAAAAGAAAAAATTACCCGATTCAGAATTGAAAGAAGCCGAAAGTCGCCTGCTTTGGTCGGCTGTTCCGCCAGGGGCAAAAGTCGTTGTATTGGATGAACGCGGCAAGGAACCATCCTCCCGAGAACTGGCTACTCAAATTTGTCGGTGGCGCGATTCCGGTATCCAGGATATTGCCTTTTTAATCGGTGGCGCCAATGGTCATCCCAAATCAACGCGAGATCGGGCAGACTTTGTTTTATCTTTCGGAAGAATGACCATGCCCCATTTTTTGGCAAGGGTCGTGTTGGCTGAACAAATCTATCGCATCAAGACGATTTTAGACGGTCACCCCTATCATCGGGATTGATAATCTCCTATCGTCCAAATGAAGAATTAAGTCGGTAGATCGGAATTTCGTTGCCTTTTGGTTGAAGATATCCGTTTTCCCAAATCCGTCCCGGAACGACGATTTCTTCCCGTCCCTTATGATAATAATCAATTTGTTGACCGTGGCGTTTATAATTACGAATCGGATAGGTATGTTCCCGTTTACCGAAATCAACTTCGGCTCCGGTTTGAATATATTCCGTTTCCACACCATTCCCATTTTCATCAAATCGCGTTCGTTTAATACAAACGTCTTTTTTCTTTCTATTAAAAATTGTCAATTGTTTGAATATTTCTGTCTGGTAAATTTTATGATCGCCGACATAGGCTTTTTCGTAATTTGTTGCCTCGGTTCCGTCCCAAACCGGACCTTGGGTTGATTTCCGAATATCACCGATATAGGAAAAGTCTAACTGAGCCCCCATGCGCTTTCCGTTTTGAATTTGGTAATAATGAAGTTCCCGACCGGTCAGCGGATCATATTCCAATTCGTGTCCCAAACCGCTTTCATCCATACCGACTTCGCGTACCTTTACTTCTTTTCCGTTAACTGTCCGATACCATTCCGTTGTTTTATAGGTTGTCTCATCCTTCCAATCCTGATTGTATTTCATTGGATTCCCGGTTGAATACCGAATATCCGGAAAATATGTTGTTTTAATGAATGGTTTGTCATCCGGATTTGTTTCTGCAAATTTAAAAAAGCCGTTTTCTCTATTCCGACGCATTGATAAATCTCCTTCCCGATAATATTGATTGTATCACGAAATTCTGTTTTGTCAATTTTATCGGACAGACAAAACGCTTGACAGCCCGATTTAAAGGCATTAGAGTAAAATTTGTTTAGGGAGAATTTACCATGATTTCCGTTCAATTAAAGGCTTTAACGAACATTGATATAACGACTTTATCTTCTTATGCGGCCAAAATATGTTATACGGCAGATGTACCGGAACTGGGGCAGTTGATTCAGGTTAAAGAGCGCCTTTTTACGCCCGGTCATCATACGACGATTGAGCATAATCATTTTACATTTTTATTAAACGGATTATCTGTTTCTTCGGTTTTATTCGGCATTCATTTAAATGCTCCTTATTATAATTCGGATCAACGGTCTGGTCGCTTTTCCAAAATGTATGATAACCCGGACATAGAATCTATTCGGGAATATTTACATTCTTTTTATCCGACCGAGGATATCGATTCTGCTATTTGCTTTATTCAAAAAGGCGTTGATATTTATCAACGGCATATTGGGTCTTTAACGGATTTATCGGCACAGATCATCCGCCGAGATCGCCCCTTTGCCACCGAAAAATACATTGAACAAAACGCCAAAAAATTTGCCCAGGAACAACTGCGCGTCTTTATTTCCCAAGTCACTCCTACCGCTTTGGTAACAACCGTTAACACATCGGCGTTAGCAGCTTTATGGCGGGTTGCCTGGTCACCCGAAATGCGCCAAATTACCGATAAAATGCGGGATGCGGTTTTATCCGTTCAGCCGGATATTGCCTATATGTTTGATGAAACAAAACGCACAGGACAGGACTGGTTTCCCAGATTAGAACAAAAAATTGCTACCATTCGAACCGAGCCTGTCTGCACGCTTTTGGCGGCTGACCCGGGAACTGAGGTTATTCCATCCATGAAAGATTCGGTTGATTTATTGCCATTTTCTCCGTTTGCCATGAATAACCAAATTCGGACCATACATACACAGATTGAAGTTTCCTGCGGCACGATGGGTGAAGACCAACGACATCGGTCTATTCATCGGGGAGAACCCGTCATAACCGGCGCTTTTTATGTGCCCCCTTTACTGGCGATGGCCGGATTACAGGAAACAGCCCGTAATTATATGCAGGACTATTTGGATCTGTCTGACAAACTGTCCCCGGCGTTAATGACGACAATTATGCCCTATGGCGCAATGGCCCGTTATGAAAAGCAAGCCACCGTCAATGCTCTTTTGCACGAGCAGGGCAAGCGGCTATGTTGGTGTGCCCAAGAGGAAATTTCCGAAATTGCCCGTCAACTGCGTGCGGCCTTAAAGCAAAAACACCTGTCTTTGGGCGATAAATTGGCCCCGCCCTGTTATACCGGTTCCTGTCATGAGGGCGTTCGCTTTTGCGGCCGACAAACACGGCGTGATTTGGTCGCCGAATACTTCCCCAAACGCACGGTTTAAAAGACACAATTCAAAAAGTAAACCCCGGTTGATACCGGGGTTTATTATCATTTCCAATGCAAACGGTTACGGTGTAGTTTTAGTCACACATCTGTTGTTTTGACATTCCTTTCCGGAAGCGCACTGTGCACTATCTAAACACTCCACATAAATCTGTTTTTTATTATAGCAATAGATATTGCCACCCAAAGCCGTGCCATCCGCCTCTGAACAAGTCCCCAGGGCTCTGCAAATCTTTGTGGACGTAGATTCTATTGCCACACATTTCCCCGTATTGCCACAATCGTTATCCGCCGAACATGTCTTACGACAGATTTTATCAACACAGGCATATCCGCTACCACAATTTGCAGCCGTTGAGCATACCTTTGTTCTAATACCGGCGACTTTTGCGTCACGACCGATTCCGGTTGTGGTATAGTCCGCATTGGCGGCATTTTCAAAATTATCCTTATCAAAGACACAATACGTATGTGCCAAGGCCGTGATTGCATCGTCCGCGGTCGGAGCATCCCCTCCATACGTCATGGTAACGGTCCAATTATCGTTATTGTTTCCACTTATGGCGATATTGACAGGTGCCTTCGGTATCAAAGTCAATGTCACAGGGGAATTTTCTGCTCCATTATCTTTTATAATTAGCGTTCCATCAGTAGCGGCTTCATTTAATCCTGTATCCATAGCAATCGGGACTTTATGTGTATGACTCTCTCCTGCGCCCCCCGGACCTGTCGTTATTGTTGTATTAACTTCCAACTGACCGGCCTGCATATATTGGCTGTATTGAATCGGCATCACCGTCACGGCCCGTACATATCCTTTCGGACAGGTTGGCTTTTCCACATTTTTCGCTTCATCAGAATCTTGCGTAATGGAATAAATACCCTTTGCGATATAATCCGGCAGAATTTCGCTGAGTCGTGCCCCACCCCGGGAGGTCAACCGAATATCATGCATTAGCGACGTATTGGCCGGATCAACAGCATAGACCTCATCTTCTTTCAGAGTTCCGTTATCATCATAATATTTACCTTGAATACCCGTTTCCATTCGCCCGTTGGCCAAACGCACCGTCGGGATTTGAACCTTACCCGTCTGTGTGCCAATGGTCATTTCAACCTCTTCAAACAGGACAATTTCACCCGTTTGGGCATCCAATCGGTAACCTTTACCATTACCGTCATTCCGGCCGACAACACGTCCCTGGGCATCCAAAGTAATCGTGCCTTTGCCGTCGGTGTTATAAACGGTCAATTGCCGATCGTCATCTGATGTTCCGGCTTCCAAAGCAAATGCCTGTTTGTCATTGGCATTATCCCGTCCTACGAACAGGCTTTTTTTAACATAAACATGGCCGGGACCGGAATGATCTGCATTACTTCCTTTGACACCCACCCAAAACAAAGGATCACATCCGTTTTCGCCGACATGGGCGATAATATCATCCGCAGATTCATCATTCATTAGTGAATGGTGGGCAAATTTTCCGCCTTCCACATTCGTCACACAGTTTGTTCCTTGACTACCGACCGAGAAATAATCAGTCGCATGCAATCTGTTCAAGGCTAAACTGTCCGGCACCGCCACGGCATTTTCCGCCGACAAGTCGGCTTCGGGGATAAAAATATCCATTCCCGTTGTGGCAACAAAAGTCGGTTCCTCCCGTTTAAAGCAGGCTTCAAATTCACTCGGACATTCCACTTCCCATGCCCCCATGGTTCCGTGCATAACGTTATCCTTACCATCCAAAACACCACCGTCCGAACCGATCAGGTTGGCCACCCTTGCCGCCCGACGCAAGTTGAAATCCGCCGGCAGCGGCCCGCTATCTCCGGTTTTGGGAATAATTGTCCCGTAGATTGAAACACGGTTATCGGCATCCACACCATCCGCATAGTGAGAATAACACGTCATATAAATACCGTAATCATGAACCAAGCAATTGGCACTATCCGCATCACAGGCCCAATTATCAGGCATAAAAGCATCAATATCGTCGTTTGCTAATTCCTGATATCCATACCCGTCAGCCTGTATATCGCAAATTGATGCTAAATAAGCATGATTAGCCTGAATATAGGCGGCTGTTGCATCCTTAACCACCCGAATTTCCGAAGCCATATTGATATTGTCCAATTCATCATTCCGTTGTTTAATCTGCCGGAACAAAACCGTCCCCATCACGCCCAACAGAGCAATAACGGCGATAACCTCTACCATAATGGCACCAAGTTCGTTTCTTTTTTTGGATTGCATGTGACAATTCCCCCTATCTCTTTTATTATACTCTTTTTTCAACTTCTGTCAAGCGATATACCTTTTCCGACTATACCCCGCCGAATACGGAAAGTCAACGATTTTATAACAAAAAGCGGAAAGAGTCTTTCATTTATCGCCGGTGATTAACATCATTAATTATCCGAAAACGGTATATCTTTCCCGAATATCCGTTCCAATAACCGCCAACAAAGTAAAACAGGCAACAAAAAACCCCGTCTTGACGACGGGGCCCGATTTCAATCAACCAGACTTATTTCGCCCGTTCTACATAGGATCCGTCAGCCGTCGATACAACGATTTTTTCGCCTTCATTTACAAATGGCGGAATGGTTGTCCGAATACCATTGCTGAGCAATGCCGGTTTATAGGAATTGGTTGCCGTCTGATTTTTAATGGCCGGTTCCGTCTCCGTCACGGTCAAAATGACGCTTGGTGGCAAATTAACACCGACCGGTTTACCTTCAATAAAGTTGACGGTCACTTCCATATTATCCTGCAAATATAAAGCCGATTCGCCCATCATATCTGTCGGGATTTCAAACTGATCATAGGTTTCCGAGTTCATGAACACCAAATGATCACCTTCTTTATACAAAAACTGGCAATCAAATTCCTCACTCATCAATTTTTCAACGGTATCGGCCGTCCGCCAACGTTCCTGTGTTTTAACGCCGGTCACGACATCCCGCATTTCCACAGCGATAAAGGCCCCGCCTTTCCCCGGTTGAATTAAGTTAATTTTTGAAACAATATATTGCTTTCCGTTGTGTTGCAAGACCCAACCCGGACGAATTTGATTTGCTTGTTCTTTCATTTTGTGTTATACCTCTGATAAAGTTAAAAGTGGAATAACTATACCACATTTTTTTTTGAAAGGCAAGACAAATGACGACAAATCATCAAAATTGGTGGAAACCGGAATTATATTTAAAGAACCAAAACAACCGTTTAGCCCGACAAACCGTTTTTAAAACCATTCGGTCTTACTTTGAAAATGAAAATTTTTTGGAGGTTGACACACCTGCCCTTCAAATATCCCCGGGATTGGAGGTTCATTTAAAAGCCTTTAAAACACAATTTGATAATCCGTTGGGCAATCCTGAAACTTTTTATCTGCACACATCACCTGAATTTACGATGAAAAAATTGGTAACCGCAGGCCTGCCCCGCATATTTCAATTATGCAAAACCTATCGTAATGAGGGCCTTTCCGCCACGCACCAACCGGAATTTACCATGCTGGAATGGTATCGAACAGGCGTTGATTACCATCAAATCATGACCGACACGGAAAATATTGTTCGCTCTTGTGCCAGGGCCTGCGGTGCTTCTCTGTTGCGGAGGGGTAATCGCACCTGTGATCCGTTCCGGCCGTGGGAGCGCCTGACGGTTGCCGAAGCCTTTCAAAAATATACCGGTATTGATATTATGGCCACTATTCCGACCACACCGACCAAAGAGCCGGCTCCCGATTTGTTAAGGATTGAAGCCGAGCGTATCGGAGAGCACTGTTCCGACACCGACAGGTGGGAAGATATTTTTTTCCGAATTATGCTCAACCATATTGAAGACAAATTAGGTGACGGGGTTCCAACTATCCTCTGTGAATATCCGACATGTCTGGGGGCTTTGGCCCGTCAAAAACCAGATAATCCTTTGGTTGTTGAACGTTTTGAAGCCTATATTTGCGGGATTGAACTTTGCAATGCGTTTTCCGAGTTAACTGACCCGGTTGAACAACGACAACGGTTTGAATATGATATGGATATGAAACAAAAATTATATGGCGAACGCTATCCGATTGATACGGATTTTATGGCAGCTCTGACCTATGGAATGCCGGAATGTGCCGGAAATGCCATTGGTGTTGATCGGCTGGTTATGCTGATTACCGGGGCCGATCACATTGCCGATGTACAGTGGGCCCCCATTTTAGTTTCCCATTCATAGCCTCACCCTTTTTTTATTTAAGAATACACCCCATCTGTATAGAAGGGAGGTATTTTATAAAATTGAATTTTTGCTTTAATTTTTAAGAAGGTCGTCGAAAAAATATAATTTTCAATACATTGTAAAATACATCTATTTAAATAATAATCAGGTTATGACCAAGAATCATTCACTTTTAATTCTATCCCAAAACATTAAACGATTAAGGAAAGAACGTGGTTTAACACAGTCTCAGTTGGCTGAAAAAATCAATAAAACCGTTGAAATGGTTTGCCAATTGGAAAACTGTATGGTCAGTACAAAACTGTCCACTTTGGATGATATTGCCGATGTTTTAGATGTTCCCGTTTATCAGTTATTTATGGACC
>JAFTEW010000004.1 GCA_017453485.1 Alphaproteobacteria bacterium
TGGAGCCCCGTCGGCCGATAACCATATCCCGATTAATATGCACACTTTCTATCATTCCAAAACCGATAAATAATGTCAACATGGCCGTCCCGCCATAAGACATCAACGGCAATGGCACCCCGACGACCGGCATTAACCCCATTACCATCGCCATATTGATGAATACATATAGCGCAAAATTGACCGTTAATCCAATCGCCAAGATTTTACCGAAAAAACTGACACAACGATGCGCAATATAAAAACCAAAGCCGATAATAATCCCGTATAAAATACATAAGACCAATGCCCCTATCAATCCGAATTCTTCACAAAGAACCGTTAAAATAAAATCGGTTTGCTTTTCCGGAATAAAACTCAACCGACTTTGTGTGCCTTGCAAAAAACCTTTTCCGAGCACACCGCCGGAGCCCAATGTAATTTTGGATTGTGTAATATGATATCCGGCCCCCGTCGGATCCGATTCCGGATTTAAAAAAGTCAATACCCGTTTTTTTTGGTAGTCATGCAAAAACGACCATATCAAAGGAAAAGACAATAAAGTCACAGAGATCAAAACAATAAATTTCCAAATTTGAACACCGACCAAATAAAAGACAGCTCCGGTTGCAAAAACAAGCATTAACGCTGTTCCTAAATCAGGTTGTTTTAAAATAAATAATACGGGGACAGCCATCATTAAAAGCGGCGGAATAATAAAACGAATAGTGCGAATTTCTTCTAATCCCGCCCCATGGAAATAACGGGCCAGTGCCAGTATCAAAGCAATTTTCATGACTTCGGACGGTTGCAACATAAAAAAGCCCAGATTCAACCACCGTTGCGCCCCCATACCGACATGGCCAAACAGAGAAACTGCAATCAATAAACACAGGCTGATTCCGTAAATAACATAGGCGTATTTCATAAACAGACGCAAATTAATCATGGCAATCAGATACAATGTCATCAAACTGACAACAAAGCGGAACGTTTGTTTAAAAGCCCAAGGATAAAAACTGCCACCGGCAATAGAGTATAGAACCGTAATACTCATCATAACAACCAGACAGGCAAAAACAAGATAAAGGTAATTAAACCGTAAAATTTTTTCGGGCAAAGAAATATTATAATCCTTTAAATAACAATTTCTGTCTTTAAAAAAACTCATTTATCCGATACCTCTTCTTCATCCAATTCCAGGACTTTTTGCATTAAATCGCGCATAATGGATGCCGCCGTTTTTGAGCCGCCGCCACCATGTTCCACAAATACCACGGCTGCAAACTTTGGCTTATCTGTCGGGGCAAATGCCGCAAAAATAGCATGATCCCGATATTTTTCCGGCAAATCTTCCTGCGCCGTAATACCCTGTTCCCGTTCTTTTAAACTGATACGGCGAACCTGAGTAGTTGCCGTTTTACCGGCCATTTTTTTACCGTTTCGGGTAAATCGGGATCCGAACGCCGTCCCGCCGGGTTTATTGACCACATCATACATACCGGCTCGTAAAGCCTTTAAATAAAGCGGGTTAACGGAAAGCGGTTCCGTTTTTTTCTGAACGGCTGATTTCAAGACCGTCGGATGAATATTTTTTCCACCAGCGATTCGGGCAACTGCCGTCACGATTTGCATAGGTGTCACCGTCAAAAACCCTTGACCGATACTTAAATTTATTGTATCCCCCATCCGCCAATCCTCGTTCCGATTAGATTTTTTCCATTCGGCCGTCGGCAAAAGACCTTTACTTTCACCGCCTATACCGATATTAACCAATTCACCAAAGCCTAATTTTTTAGCAGTTTGAATAATTTTTTCTGGACCGATTTTTTGGGCCATTTCATAAAAATAGACGTCACAAGAATGCATCAGGGCTTCTTGTAAATTCAAAGGGCCATGCCCTTCCTTTTTCCAGCAATGAAATAATTGATTACCCAATTTTATCTTTCCCCGGCAATCAACTTTTTTATTCAAGACAATATCTCCGGATTCCAATCCCGCCAAACCGACCACCAGCTTAAAAATGGACCCCGGTGAATACAAACCGCTTAGTGCTTTATTTTGCAATGGTCGGTGCGGATCATTCAACAATTTGTTCCAGTTTTTATAAGAAATCGGCATTGTGAATAAATTGGCATCATATCCCGGCGCAGACACCAACGCTAAAATTTCCCCTGTTTGAACGTTGACGACAATGGCGGAGGCCGCATATTTTTCCAATAATCGCGCGGCATAATTTTGAAGACGACTGTCAATCGTTAAATGAATATCCTGTCCCGAAACAGGGGGAGATTCTTCCAAAATCCGAACCGTCCGACCAAAAGCATTCACTTCGGATTTTCGCATACCGGGCTTACCTTGCAACCTGCTTTCCTGTGATCCCTCAACCCCGGTGCGACCAATACGATAACCGGGCAAATCCAATAAAGGATCATCCGTTTTATCACTGATATCCTTGTCCGTCAGTAGGGAAACATAACCAACCACCGGTGTATTTCCATCACCGGCCGGATAAAAGCGCATCATTCCCTCTTCAATCTGAACTCCGGATAGATCCGGCATATTTAATTGAATTAAAACCATCTCATCCGATGTCAAATTATCTTTTAACCGAATAGGCATAAACGCCCGCTTATACTTTAATTCATTTTCAATCCGTTTAACTTCCTCTTCATCCAATGGGATTAATTTCAAAAAATGCGCCAGAGTTGTATGATAATCTTCGGCATCCTCTCGTATGATAACAGCCTGAAATGTCTTGGCATTTTCAGCCAATTGGATACCATTTCGATCATAAATATTCCCACGGGCCGGCATTGTCAACCGAATGGACAGCCGATTCTTTTCCGCCAGCAGCAAATATTTTTCCCCTTGAATAACCTGCAAATAAAACAACCGGGCAATAATAACCCCAAACAGAGCAACAAACAAAATGCCAAGCCCGATCATTCGATATCCCATTACATGGGCTTTTTCATATTTCCAAATACTCATTCATCTTCTCCGATCCAATTATTAACGATATTACAGACCGTCATTCCCAAAGGATACAGTAGGACCAGAACGGAAAATTGTTCAAACAAAAAACGGGTATGAACAACAGCCCCTTCACAAAGGGTAAAAATAAACAGTTGTATCAGCAATAACAATCCCGAAAATACAGAAAACAGTGTCCATAACCCCCGAAAAGAAAGCGTTTTCAAAAACAAATGATTTAATCGCGTCACGAAAAACAATAAGACAAAAACAAAAGAAAATAAACCGAAAGGTGTCTGATTGATTAAATCCGCAAAGACCCCCAAACTGAAAATCGCATAAGCATTCAAACACCTGGGGCGAAATACAGCAAAATAAAAAATAGGAATAAAGACCATCGGAACAAATACAAATCGGGCATTCAAATTTTGGGAAAGTAAAATCAACAACAAGCACCCGATAAAGGGAACCGTTTTTTTGAATAAATCCGGGATGGCTTGTCGCATATTTTACTCCTGCACCGGACAATCATCCGTAATTAAAACAGACCCAATTCCAAAGTTTACCAAATGCACAAAGTTCGGGGTTGTATTTTCCTCAAACAATCGGACCTTAATTTCCCCTTTATCAACGGTTTCAACAATACCGATACTTAATCCGGCCGGATAGACCCCCACTTGTCCGGAAGATAAAACAACATCTCCGGGGCGAACATTTTTCCCCTCGGGTAATGATGTCAACTTGGGCCAGCGACTGCCGTCTCCGGATAAAATACCGGAAACCTGCTCTGTCCCGACAACCACCGGAACCCGAGACGCATAATCAGTCAACAACATCAAACGACTGGCCCGAGAGCCAACTTCCACAATCCGCCCCAAAACGCCATCAGATGTCATCGCCACATCACCTTTATTCACCCCTTGTGTTCGACCGGCCGCCACAACCAGAGATTTTGAAAATCGACTACCGTTATCGGTCAATGTTTTAGCCGTTAAAAATGTTGCTTTTGGTGGCGGTGTATATCGCAACAATCGTTTCAATTCGGATTGTTCGGATTGCAATTGCAGCGCAATTCGGCGCCAATTTTTTAAGGTTTCATTTTCTGCTTTTAACCGATCATTATCCCGGTATGTATGAACAAAATCATTCGCTGTCCAAAAGGCCCTTTTCCCCCATCTGACAGGGGCAGACACAATAGAAACAATCGGACTGACCGTATCGGTCAGAGCCACTTTTAACTGAATCAAAACAGGGGTTTGAAATTGTCCCCATAAAATAAAACCGAATGAAATAAGCAGTAGCACCAACGGAAGGAACAAATAGACCTGATTTTTCAGCCTTTTCAATCGAAACTGACGATTATCCATTTATTCCCCCATGCGGGTTATGATCAATACATACTGGTCAAAATGTTTTCAAATTTACCAACTTCCTCAGCGGCACGACCTGTTCCCAAAGCCACACACTGTAAGGCATTTTCGGCCACACAAACAGGCAATCCCGTTGCTTCCCGCAATACACCATCCAGATGGGTCAACAACGCGCCCCCACCGGTCAGCATAATCCCTTTATCCACAATATCGGAAGACAATTCCGGATCCGTATGTTCCAAGGCAACTTTAACTGCTTCAACAATCTGAGCCACCGGCTCGGACAAAGCCTCAGCCACCTGACGTTCCGAAATCGTAATTTCTTTGGGCACACCATGCATCAGATCCCGTCCCTTAACAGCCATAGTTTCACCCTCACCGCTTTCCGGGACACAGGCTGCCCCAATGGCTTTTTTAATGCGTTCGGCCGTTGCTTCCCCAATCAACAGATTTTGATTACGGCGGATATAGGAAATAATGGCTTCATCCATTTTATCCCCGCCGACACGAACGGATCGGGCATAAACGATACCCCCTAAACTCATCACGGCAACTTCGGTCGTACCACCACCGATATCAACCACCATGCTGCCCGACGGTTCATTCACCGGCAAACCGGCACCGATAGCCGCCGCCATTGGTTCTTCAATCAGAAAAACTTTACGGGCCCGGGAATTTTCGGCGGCTTCTTGAATAGCACGCCGCTCCACAGCCGTTGACCCGGAGGGCACACAGATCACAATCATCGGACGGGACAAACTTTTATGTCCTTGGGCTTTTTCAATAAAGCGCTTAATCATTTCCTGCGCCACGTCAAAGTCGGCAATTACCCCGTCACGCAGAGGGCGAATCGCCTGAATCTGTCCCGGTGTTTTCCCCAACATTTGTTTGGCTTCATTCCCGACGGCGATTACCTGTTTTTTACCCCGATTTTCGGCAATAGCCACCACAGACGGCTCATTCAAAACAACACCGCGACCCCGTACATAAACCAACGTGTTTGCCGTGCCCAAATCAATGGCCATATCCGACGAGAAAATATTCAATAATTCCTTAATTTTTTTCAATTGAAACATAGAAAAAGCCTTTCATCATAAGTAAGTATCATTACTCTTACACCACTTCCACAGGAAATACAACATTTTTTTACATTTTTCATAAAAAAAGATGCCAAACTTTCGACGGATTGTTTTTCGGGGGGATAAGGCTCTATATATCCGATGTATAAAGGAGGAAAACATGACAGATTTTGCAAAAGTAAACTGTGTCTTTAAACCAGACAGAAAATTAAATCCGACAGAAATGTTACGCGCCATCAAATTTGCCGTTTCATCCGAATTTGAAGCCATTCAAATTTATCAGCAAATTATGGAAAGCACCGATGATAAACGCATCATCAACGTATTAAAGGAAATTACGGAAGATGAAAAAAAACATGTCGGTGGATTATATAAACTGTTGGAATTTTTATCACCGGCAGATAATGAAATCTATCAGGAAGGATATGCGGAAACCGTCGAAAATTTTACAGATGGTGAATAAGCGTTATTTCCGAAAAACGGGGACCGGCCTGTTGCTCTAATGATTTACCGTGAATAACTTCATATCGGGCAACACCGGTATCCACACACCAAACCGGTGTAATCCCGCTGTTAAGCGCCCCTTGCATATCGGTCCGAAACGTATCACCGATCATGGCTACTTTCGGTGAAGGGGCTATCCCCAATTTTTGAAACGTATAATCATAAATATTTTGATAAGGCTTACCGAATTCTGATACTATTCCACCCAATTCACGATAAGCCTTGGCCATAGCCCCCTGACGAACGATCCAATGACCGGCTTCGGATACAATTTGATCCGGATTGGTGCTAACGGCCGGCAAATGACGCTTAACGGCTTGCTCCATCTCAGGTAAAAACGGGGTAACGGCAGATAAATTATAAACCTCTTTATCCCAAAAATACTCGGTTTTATCACCTGATAAGGACGGAATTTGCCGAACCTGCGGCACACCGAAATAAATCATATCCGCATCAGTCATTTTATTCGTTAAACGGAACAAAGTACCGGCGGCAATATCAATTTTTGATTGACCGATGACATAAAGCCGATGGCCCGGAAACGGCAAGCAGTCCCGCTTCAAAAAATCATAAAACACATCCCCTGACGTCACAACATCCGTATAATGTTTTCCACGAAAAAGTCCTTTATTTTCATAAGAATAATTAACCGCCGATGTATTAGAAACGATACAAACACGCTTACCTTTGGCAACCTGATCGGCCAATGTATCGGCCGCTCCGGGGATGAGAGCACTTCCATTCCAAAAAACACCATAAGCATCCACCAACAACGTATCAAAGCGGTTTTCTATATCCATAAAGCAATCATAAATCATATTAATCCTCTATAAAAACAGGTGCCTGAATGGGGTCCAAAGATAAATTCGACGACATTTGAAAAAAAGAAGCGGATATCGGATGCACCGATGCCAGACAAACTAAAAAATCACCCAACCGATAATATGCATGGTAAACGGTTGCGACCGGATCGGATAACTTATAATCGGCCTCAAATCGCGTAAATTGTTTATAGAATGAGGTTTGAATATCCCCATTTAATTCAAAATTTAATCGTGCCGACAAAGCATAAAAATCCTTATCTTTTATCATTTCTTCAATATCAATTCCGACCGGGTATTCGGCTGTTGCCAACACCACATAAGGGCCACTGTGTGCCAAGCTGATATAACCGTCGGTTAGAACGGGCTTTCCCGTTTCAGACAGTCGGGGGGATTGATGACAAACCGATTGAATTAAAACCCGACCAATCAAAAATTGTTTTTGCCGCAAAGGCGCCGACATACGGTGATATCGTTCCAATTCCGTATCCGTCAACAGACTCTGATATTTTTTCAATATATCCGGTTGAAAATCAATTTTTGATAAATCGGCTATATAAATGTTCATAGGGCGAGTATATAAAAAAAAGAGGACTTTTTCAAGCCCTCTTTCAAAAAAACATCCGAATCAGCGGGTTGCCTGTCTGGCCAAAGCCGCCTGTTTTAAAAGCATTTGTTTATTTTGTTTTTCAAGTGTTTCCACATTTTTCAAAGCCTCTGCCCGGACATGACGAGCAATCGCATATAAGGCGACATTATTATCATGCAAGGCTTCAACCATCAAACTGCGTGTTTCAATATATTCTTTGTGCCAGGCCGGTTTTGATTTGGGACCATCTTTGTCTTCCCCGTTTTCCGCCCCCATTTGACGGGCTACAGCCATATCCCGCAACCGATCCCGTGTTGTTTCAAAATTCATAATCTTTTCGGCCTGCAAAATTTCTTGGGCGGCCGGTGACAATGTCTTGGCCCAAGCGGCTTTTTCAGCCCATTGTTCGGCCTTTGATTTTGATTTGTCTTCCGGTTCTGTTGATAATTCCTGGACAATGGAGGCTACCGTTGTTCCGGCTAAAATAACAATATCGCGCGTCGTCATAGCCCGACCACCGTTAATCCGTTTGGCTTCAAAACTTTTATGAAGCAACGCCGCCGCAACCACTTCTTCCTTTTGCACACCGGAAAAAGCCGTGTTGTCTTCCACCAACTTAGCTGTTCCCAAAACTTGGTCCAACATACTTAATCCTTTTCCATAAGTCACACCGCTGTGCATACCGATGGCTTTTGAACGACAAACAGACACTAACGTATTCATGATTCCTCCGTAATCTAAATTAGCAATGATTCGAGTTTAAACAAAATTTTAATTTTTGTCAAGTAATTTCTTTATTTCTTGTTCCAAGATATGAAACAACAACGGATGTCCATGTCCTTTGGCCGGAACAATAATCAATTTTGATTGGGGCAATACCCGATGCAGGTCATAGGCCTGCACTACGGGGCAACAAAAATCCAACCGATTATGCACAATTAAAGTCGGAATATGTTTAATTTTATCAATTTGATCTAAAATTTGATTCTCCTTTATGAAAAAGCGATTTTTTTCATAATGCAGATAAATGCGCCCCGACCGAATGAAGTCGTCCGTCAAGGCCGGTGTTTTATCAAACGAAGGGGTCAGCGAACCCAATTGACGTTCATAAGCCCCATAGTATTTTTGGGCTTGTTGAATATCTTTATACTTATCGGAAAATATCAATCGGTGGTAAAAAGGAATCAAGTTATCCGATCCGGTCTGTGCCCGCATCCGGTCCATCAGATCCGGATAGAATAAACGACTTTGATGTGTCACCCATTCAATATCTTGTTTACGCATTAAAAAAACAGAATTTAAAATTAAATGACTGACCCGTCGGGGATAAGCTTCCGCGAAAAGTAAGGCCAATCCGGCACCGAAAGAAGCACCAGCCACAATAACTTTCCCCTTGATTTTTAAAGTATTCAAAATTGACACACCATCCCGTACGGTTGCCGGAGCCGTATTTTCCGCAAAAGCATCTGTAAAGCGGGACTGACCGCATCCCCGTTGGTCAAACAAAATAACCCGATATTTTTTTAAATCATAATGCATGGCATGCTTAACCTTGCTGCTGCCACCGGGTCCTCCATGAAAGGATAAAACAATCCGTCCTTTGGGATTTCCGAATTGCTGATAAAAAATCTGATGACCATGATCCGTGGCAACATAACCGGTGTCATATGGCTTTGGTAACCGTTTAAAAAAGGAGAACATGCCTCACCTATCGCGTTAATGTTTTTAAATCTTGTTGAACTTTGGCAAACCACCGTTTAAATGTTTGATCATCCTGAACCTTATCAAATAAATAATGCATTTGATAATGACAAACGACCTTAGGGGAAAGCCCTTTAATTTTCCTCGGGTCAATAGCCGGATGAATGTATTTCAAATCCGGACAATTTTCAATTGTGATCTCCGGACCGGCAAAGCATTCCGGCAACGTTTCAAATCGATGATTTTTAAAACAGACTTTTTCTTCTTCCAACGGATAAAGCCGTTTTTCAATATCGGGCACTTTGTCGGACAATAAATAATTAATTTTGGCCGCCCGAATTTCACTTAGGGTCAAGCCCTCAATATTTTGATCGGGAATAGCCGGGTGGATGTATTTTAAATCCTCACACTTGGATAAAGTAATTTTCGAATCCTGCAATTTCATCGGCAAGAACCGAATACCGCAATTATTTAACGTAATTTCATTTATTCGGGAATTCGGATCAAATAAAACCAAATTAGGTGCATTTTCAACCATTAACAGGTTAACCAAATTCATCGCCGGCAATCGCTTTAAAGACCAACAATCCTCTAAAATCACACTGTTGGCATTAAAAATCATCTGTCCGATTTCTTCAACATCATTCCAATCACCTTTGTTGCGAATCTGATAGGCGTTAATCTTGATGATATCCGTATCCATCGGCAACGTATATGTTTCATTTTGAACTTTTTTACGGGTCCGATGACCATTCACCTGAAATTCTATTGAACCATGATATCCCCCGTGTATCATCAGTGCCGGATAACCAAAGGGATCGTATTCATCCGGGTTTTCCAAAATAGCATTTGTCAAATCCTGCGAACCGTCAATTTCAGGGAGCGTTTTTTTTGATTGTGTCTGTTCGGCTATCTGTTCTGCGAATCGTTCATCCGTATGCGGAATAACAGCCTTATTTGAGGACAGAGATTTTTTTGCACCGGACAAGCCGGAAGCGGGACGACGTTGGTCGTCGGATTTGGATGTTGTCTTCTTTTTTGACATCGGACACCTCCTTCCGTTTTTTGATAGCGTATCATATTTACAACCGGCTGTCAAATTATTCTTTTCGGCCGAACAATCGTTCAATATCGTTCAAATTCAATTTAATATAGGTCGGTCGCCCGTGAATACACTGTCCCGATGTGCCGCAAGTTTCCATTTGTCGCAACAGGGCATTCATTTCATCAATTGTCAGAACCCGACCGGCCCGAACGGAACCATGGCAAGCCATCTTAGCATAAATATCTTTCAATTTATCTTGCAGAGCGATTGTATCATCAAATTCAGAAATAGTATCAACTAAATCCTGAATCAGTTTTTTTATATCTGTTTTATCCATAACAGCCGGTATTTCGCGCACCGCTACACAATCTGGCCCAAAAGCATCAATAACCAGACCGAAAGCCTTCAATTCATCAACCCGTTTCATCAAACAGGTGACTTCATCCGGTGTCAATGTAATCACTTCGGGTATCAATAGCGCTTGAACCGCCGGTGTTTGATTTCGGATTAACTTTTCATAGGTCAAGCGTTCATGCGCTGCATGTTGATCGACGATGACAATACCGTCCGCCGCTTGGGACACAATATATGTTTTATGCAACTGAGCTTTGGCTAATCCCAACGGTGGCATTTCTTCCGTTTTCGGCTCCGGAGCAGGAGTCTCTGTCCGGACGGAAAAACTGTCTCGCAAAAGGGAACATTCATACGGCGATACAGGTCCTCGTTCAACACGACCGAAACGCACTTCGGACCGATGACCACTTTGGCCGGACCGGGAAGGATATATCGGCCGCGACGGTATAACCGATGCACCTGCCGTTTCGGAATGCCCCAAAGCCCCGATGGCGATGGTTGTGGCCGTTCTGTTTCCTTGTTCGGCCAAGGTATTACGAATAGCCCCGATCATCAATCCCTTAACATCGGCTATATTTTTAAAACGGACCTCTGTTTTGGCGGGATGAACATTCACATCAACTTCGGTATTCGGAACACGTAAGAACAAGACAACAACCGGAAAAGAATCATGCCCGATAAGCCCCTGATAAGCAGCCCGTATCACGCCGTTCATTACTTTATCCTTAATACCGCGGCCGTTGACAAATAAATATTGATCCGATCCGGTCGCCCGCGTATAAGTCGGCAGCCCGACAAAGCCGAACAATTCTAAACCATTGTGTTCGGCCCGAACGGGAACAACATTATCGGCGAATTCGTGGCCGATAACGGCATGAAGCCGCTTTAATACATCATCGGTTGCCGGATATTGGAAGATCAATCGCCGTTCATCCGACAATGAAAATCCGATTTTGGGATACGCCATAGCTAATCGATTGACGGTTTCTTTAACAGCCAACGTTTCACTTTGGGCTGTTTTTAAAAATTTCAGACGCGCCGGTGTCGCATAAAATAACTCCCGAACCTCAACTGTTGTACCCACCCCGTGCGAGGCCGGTTTGGGTTGCTCTTTTTGCCCGCCGTTCACTATTATTGACCAAGCCGAATCACCATCTTTTTTGCGGGAAGTAATGGTCAATTTAGCCACCGAGGCAATGGACGGCAGAGCCTCCCCCCGAAAACCCAAGAAATTGATATTGAATAAATCACCGTCGGGCAATTTACTGGTCGCATGACGTTCCACACACAAGGATAATTCATCCGGATTCATTCCTCGACCATTATCTGTGACAGAAAAATAAGCTTTACCGCCATCAATTATTTTAACATCAACCTGTGTTGCCCCGGCGTCAATCGCATTTTCAATCAACTCTTTCAGGGCCGAAGCCGGCCGTTCGACAACTTCGCCGGCAGCAATTTGGTTGATTAACGTTTGGGGGAGCAATCTGATTTCGGACATAACTTACCTCTTGGAAAAGAGTATGCTATAAACCCAAACAAAAGTCAAGAAAAATGCTGTCTGCATATCGGACAGGCAAAAGAGGGGCTTACTTTCGGCGCCTTAAATGTAATTCCAACGCCCCGCCGCCGTTCAGCCATTTTGCGGCAATAATTTTTTCCTGAAAAAACGGTGTATCCAACCAATTTTTAATTTCACGATGAATCAGCCCCTCTTTTTCTTTGCTTCCCTTACCGGTAATGATCGTGACATTTTTAGTATTTTCCCGACAATGAATCATTAAGAAACGGCGCAATGTTTGATACGCTTCCTGGACCGTTAAACCATGCAAATCCAACGTCGTCATCAAAACCCGTTCCGGGACACCATTTACCCGCAACCGTTTCGGGAAAGAAACAGGCTCACGCACCTGTCGATTTAACAGAGGCTTTAACGTTTTTTTGATATTTTCCCATAAAGACAGTTCATCAGACGACAGCATTTTTAATCCGGCAACAGCAAATAATAAGATCCCGATGTATTCATTCGACCAGCCAATGAAAATGCTTCTTCCCCGTGACCAAAGAAATAATCGGCCCGAATACCGCCTTTAATAGCGGCCCCTGTATCCTGAGCAACCACCAGCATCCGAATTGGTTCCCCTTCCGGATCGGTTGTCACCAGCCACATTGGTGTTTGCATCGGTATATAAGATTTATCAACCGCAACCGAATGCCCCGGTGTCAACGGTACACCAGCCGTTCCGATTGGTGTTTCCCCTTGAATTTCACGGAAGAAAATATATCGGTCATTTTGGGCCATTAACTGACGGGCCCGATCCGGATGTGCTTTCAACCAGGCACGCATTTGAATCATGGAATGTCCGACTTCTTCCAATAAATTTTCCTCTTTTAAAATCTGTCCGATTCCGGTAAAGGTTCTATTATTGGATCCTGCAAAGCCCAGATGGATTTCACCGTCCGGTGTTTCCATCCGACCGGATCCTTGCACATGCATCAAAAATAAATCAACCGGGTCATCCGCCCACGCCACAATCGGAGCATCCAAGCCATCCTCTTCAATATCCTCCCGCACCGGATATTTTTTATCCTTGTCATAGTTTGCAGGAGCACCGTATATCGGAATTTGATTGGGCGATGTTTGATAACGGCTGCCGGTCAGTTCCGATTCGTAATATCCCGTTATCCGACCGGTTTTGCTACCATAAGCGGTCACCTGATATGGCGTCAAACTCCGTTCCAAATACCGTCTTAATTTTCGGGATGAGGCATATTTATATCCCGATAACCCGGCACAAAAGGATTGCCACTCTTTCGCCGGCTTCACGCAGGCACGTTCCAAGGCTGGATAGGCATCATTTAAATCATCATCCGTCCACCCCGGTAAGTCCGAAAAGGAAACCTTAGACAAAGAAAAAGCACGCCCCTGGTTCAAACGATGCGAAGAACATCCCACCAGTAATAAAATTGATAAGACAATCCCTGCTATTTGGTGCATGGTGCCGTCCGACTTTTGGTGGCCGTAATTATCCAATTTTCTTTGCCGACCCGTTTAAAAACCCAAGTGTCGGACATAACGGCAACACTCATTCGGTCACCCTCAATAACCTGTCCTTTTTCATCTTTCAATAAATTAATTTGTTCCGTTGTAAATTGAACGGTCACTTCATCATGATTGGGCGTCTTCATTAAAATGTTTGCCGAATCAAAACAAATCAGAGAAAAATCCATTTTTTGTTTCTTAGCCCGACGGGATAAAACATCTTGTTCAAAAACACGATAAACTTCGGGGGATAAAGCCTCTTTCAATTCCTTTAAATTTCCGTTTGCGAAAGCCGTCAGGACCTTTTGAAAAACAAATTTGGCCGATATGATAAAGGCAGCATCATCCCATAAATTTTTGACTTTTTGGGGAACATGCTGAATAATTTTCATTTCCAAGACTTCACCCGTCTGAGGCGAAACCAGTCGGACCCGTTCCCCCGGGGCAGACGTCTCTTTGTTGAAAGCGCGATATAACCGCCAAATAAAATAAGCGGCAATTATTCCCAATGTAATCGTTTCAATGCTCATTTTTTTCCTTTACAAACGAAATAAAACAGTATATATAGAATCGTGATTAGTATAACCTAACTTTTATTTTTTTCAAGAGGATTTTAAAAAAATGGCAGAAAATGAAACAAAAAATACCGGCATGATTCAAATCAACGCCCAATATGTCAAGGATTTATCGTTTGAAGGGCCGGCTCTGCCGATGATCCTTTCCGAACTGAAAGGTGCCCCCAGCATTTCGGTTGACATTGATGTCAAAGCCAATCGTGGGGCTGAAAAAATGTATTTGGTTGATTTAACGGTCAAAACAAAAGCCGTCAAGCCCGATGATCAAAAAGTTGTCTTTATTTGCGAATTAACCTATGGCGGGTTGGTGACCCTGGATGTGCCGCCGGAGCATGTGGAACCGCTATTATTGGTTGAAATTCCGCATTTATTATTCCCGTATGCTCGGGCCATTATTGCCAATACGACACGTGAAGCCGGTTTGCCGCCGCTGCAAATTAACCCGGTTGATTTTGCTGCCCTTTATCGGCAACGGGTTCAGAACCAAAAACCGCAAGCCTAATTAAAAAGAAAATAAAAAAAGAGGAAAAAAGTTGATTTTTTCCTCTTTTTGGGTTTAAAATCAAATCAGAAAAGGAGAGAACACCATGTTGATGCGTATTTTACTTTGGGCAATCTTAATCGGTTCATTGGTCATGGGATACATCGGCATCCAATCCGGTTCGGCAACCAACGCCGCCATCGGCATAGGGGTTCTTGTTATTGGCGGATTTGCTTTGTTTTTCCTATTAAAATTGTTTTTACATTTTGGTTTTATCCTGGTCAAAATCATTTTATTTGGCGGCTTGATTGCCATTATTGCTTTATCCGGCTTAAAAGGGTGTCAATACCTGATGGATAAAGGACGCAACATTAATCAACAACAGGTTGAACAGGTTCAATCACTGGAAAATGAAATGGTCGGTCAAAGTATGTGGGAAAAGGCTGCCACCTTCTTTTCATTTTCCAAAGAGGGACTTGCACCCAATCACTATGTCGAACGCCCCCAATCGAATCCGGAAGAACAACGGGTTAAGGTATCCCCGCTTCCCCCGAAAATCAGCGGTCAGGTCAGCGCCGTCCGATCCGGGTATTTATTTCAAATCGGGCAACATTTCGTCAAACTATACGGCATTGATGCCCCTGATCCGGCTCAAAGTTGTATTGATAAAAGGGGAGAGCGCTATAACTGCGGCCGCAAATCCAAAATGATGTTGGAGCGCCTGATTTTGGGAAAACGCCTCACATGTCAAGTAGCCGGCGGCGATTATAAAGGCAACTTTATCGCTACCTGTAAATTGTGGGACGTAGATGTCGGTGCCAGTATGCTGACGGCCGGCTGGGCCGTAGCAGACAGGAACGTCACGCCGGTCTATATCCCGTATGAAGATGAAGCTCACCGCAATAAAGCAGGACTTTGGGCCGGAAAGTTTGTAGCCCCCTGGGATGCCCGTTATAAAAGAAGACAACAAGAGCAAACCATCATGGAACAATCGCAAAAAGGTTTTTGGGAGAGTCTGTTTCAATGAGTCTGTTTCTGTCCCGTAGCGAAGCCGAAACAACCTTGATTGCTTCCCGTTTGGCCCGTCGTGTCAAACCCGGTGATGTGATTGCATTAAACGGCACATTGGGAGTTGGCAAAACCGCTTTCTGCCGCGGATTTATTCAATCTTTTTTGCCGAAAACGGAAGTGCCCAGTCCGACTTTTACCTTACTGCAGACGTATGATACACCCGATTTTTCAATTTATCACTTTGATATGTATCGGTTAAAATCACCGGAAGAAGCCTATGAAATCGGAATAGAGGATGCCTTTGCCGAGGGTGTATCCCTGATTGAATGGCCCGAAAAATTAGGATATTTATTACCGAAAAAGCATATATCCGTCTCAATTGAGATTCACAATGATGTCCGCCAAATTTGTATTGAAGGAATTGATTAATGACACGGGAAGAAGCCCTGAATAATTTTTTAAAACAGCATAACTGGGATCAAGCCGAACGAATTGTTTTAGCGGCCGATGCTTCGGCACGAACCTATGACAGATTGATTAAGAAATCACAAACAGCCATACTGATGAACTCTCCCCTTTCGGAACGGCCGGATTTGTTTGTCATGATTGACAAATTGTTGCAAAAAACGGGGGTTCATGTACCGAATATCCTGGCAGCCGATATGGAAAACGGTTTTTTATTGTTGGAAGATTTCGGAGATAACACATTCACCCGATTATTAAACAATGGTACCGATGAATTGGATTTATATCGCAAAGGGATTGATGCCCTGATCCAAATCCAAAATAATGTGCAACTGCCGCCGGATGGTATTGCCGAATACACGGCAAAACGCTTAATGAATGGGGTATTGTTTTTACCGAATTGGTTTGGACAATATGCCATCCCCGGTGGTATCAATGACAAAGCCAAACAGGAATTTATTGATATTTGGACACCCTTAATTCAAAAAATAATGACTCTGCCGCAAAATATCGTTTTGCTGGATTACCATGCCGATAACCTGATGATAACACCAACGGGTGATTGTGGGATTTTAGATTTTCAGGACGCTTGTATCGGTCCTGTGACCTATGATTTAATGTCTTTATTGGAAGACGAACGACGGAATGTCCCCGCCTCCGTTCGGCAAAATTTGATTGAGCATTATTTTGCCGGATGCCCGGCCTATGATACACCGGCCGTTCGGGAAACATTATCCCTTGTGGCCATGCAACGACACACCAGGGTTATCGGTATTTTTATGCGCCTGTTTTTACGAGATAAAAAAGAAAAATACCTGAAAATGATACCGTTTGTATGGGAATTGGTTGAACGTCATTTGGATGAACCGGTGTTTGCCGATTACAAAGTTTGGTTGGATCGCTATATTCCCACCACCGCGCGTCATACCGTTTTTAACCCGGAGAAGAAAAATGCCGACTAATTTAATGATTTTAGCCGCCGGTCGCGGCAAAAGAATGCTCCATTTAACCGATGACAAACCGAAACCCTTGGTTTCTGTTTTGGGTCGGACGCTGTTGGATCGGGTCATAGATCATGCGGTTCAAGCCGATATCCATAACATTGTTATCAATACCTGTTATAAAGGGCAAATGATTATCGATTCGGTTTCTGCCCGAACAGATGCCGACATACGCTTTTCAAATGAAACGGAAGCCCTGGAAACCGGCGGCGGTGTTTTAAATGCCCTACCCTTACTCCTTCCCGAGGGGAAAGACGGTTTTTTTGTAGCCAATGCCGACCCTCTCTGGGTAGATAAAACAATCTCTGTTTTTCATCAGTTGAATCAGGCTTGGATACCGGAGAATACGGATATATTGCTGGCCTTGATTACAAAGCCGCAGGCCCACGGTGCCGTTCATAACGGTGATTATCATATGGAAAATGGTCTTCCCCGCCGAAAAATGAAAGAAGAATCGGCTGCACCTTACTTATTTACCGGTATTCAAATTCTTCATCCCCGTATTTTCCGTGATGTTAAACCCGGTATTTTCAGCTTGGTCAAGTTGTATGACCGGGCCCAAGAAGCTGGACGATTAAAGGCTGTTATCTATGATGGAGACTGGTATCATGTCGGCACGCCCGAGGCTCTTATTCAAACGGAAGGTCTGCTCAAATCATGATTCAAACGGTCGGATTGTCGGATGATTTAAGCATTCAATTGGTTGATCTTGTTTTAAAAAAGACACAGGCCAATCCGTTTGAAATGGCAAAAATACAAATCATTCTACCGACCCGGCGGGCCTGTTTAGCCGTTAAACAGGCTTTTTTGCAAAAAAGCCGCCATCAATCTTTATTATTACCGAACCTGATTCCTCTGTATGAATTGGATGATTTATCAACCGATATTCCGCCGGCTCTATCGGGGTTGGAACGGATTTTAATTCTATCGCGTTTATGCGCCCAAAAACCGAATGTGATAACAACTGATCAATCCTTAAAAATGGCCATCAGTTTGGCCGAATTATTGGATGAATTTTACCAATTTGAAACAGATACCACCCGATTGGCAGACTTGGTCCAAAATCCCGTTTTCGCAGAGCATTGGAACGATACCGTTATCTTTCTGGACATCATCACAAAAGAATGGCCGAAAATTCTGAAAGAAAAGGGAATGATTGATGAAGTGGACCGACGGATTCGCCTGATTGATTCTTATACGCATCATCTGAATGAAACAAATTGTCCCGTTATTGCGGCCGGATTAGATGCGGGGCTACCCGTCGTGCAACGTTTATTGGCAACCATAGACAAGCGTAAAAACGGCTTAATTTTAACGGATGGAGCAGATATCGAATCAGATACAAAAATTTCGGACAAAGTGTCACCAACCTATTATCAATCCGGCATTTATCAAATTTTAAAGGCCATTCATAAAACGCCCTCGGATATTCAATTAATCGGCTCCACTTTTCCCCGAGATCAGTTGATTCGATGTGCCTTTAAGCCGGAGGAAAAATCCGATGAATGGCGATCGGCAAAAATTCCGACGGAGGCTCTGACCAATGTGACACGCATTGATTGTGAAACACCGGTTGATGAAGCCTTAACCATAGCCCTTATTTTACGCAGTGCATTGGAAAAGCCGGGGCAAACAGCCGCTTTGGTCACACCGGACAGAGCCTTGGCTCGACGCGTTATTGCCGAAATGAAACGATGGAATATCACATTGGATGATTCAGCCGGAACCCCCGTCATGCAAACAGAAATCGGTATTTTCTTGCGCCAAACGGCACTGGTCGGTATTAATCATGGCGCCGAATCGGATATGTTGGCCCTATGTAAGCACCCCTTGGCTGCCGACGGTCAAAATCCGATGTCATTCCGTCAAAAAATAAAGGCACTGGAAAAAGAAGCCCGTCAAACCGGTTCGGCTTTTAAACCGAATCTTCAAACAGATTTTGATTCGTTTATCTGTCTGTTCAATAATACCGTTTTGACACCGTTTTCTCTTTTATTGACCGAACACATAAAACTGGCAGAAAAGATGGCGACCAGCCATGATCGATCCGGTCCGGAACGGCTTTGGCAAAGCGATGCCGGAAAGGCTCTGTTTGAATTTTTAACGCTTCTTGCGGATAAAGTTGATATGCTACCGGATATAGAACCGGCGACATATTTGACTGTCTTAGAGATTTTATTTAATACCATAACGGTCAGAAGAACTTACGGGATGCATCCCCGATTGGATATTTTAGGCCCGATTGAAGCCCGTTTTCATCATGCGGATATCTGTATCATTGCCGGGTTGAATGAAGGAACATTTCCGGAATTGCCGGATACAGGGCCCTGGCTTAACCGACCGATGCGACAGGCTTTAAATTTACCGGCTCCGGAAAGTAAAATTGCATCACTGTCTATGGATTTTGCCCATTGTTTTTGCAGCCCGAAAGTTTTTCTAACGCGGTCTAAAAAAAGTGATGGTGCCGAAACAATTCCTTCCCGTTTTTTATCACGGTTAGAAGCTGCTCTGGCAGGTAGTGGTCAATCTTTCCCCATTCAAACGGCAGATTGGGCCAAAGCATTAGACACCCCTTCCTCACCCAATCCGGCGAAAAGGCCGGCCCCCTGTCCGCCGATTTCGGCACGACCCGATAAACTGTCCGTCACGAAAATTGAGTTGTGGATGCGTAATCCTTATGCCATTTATGCACGCTATATTCTAAAACTATTTCCATTAAATCCTCTGGGTGGACCGACAAAGCAACAAGCCTACGGTTCAGCCGTGCATAAAACCTTGGAGCTTTTTATCCGAGAGGAGCTGAACAATAAATCGGATTTAATGGACTTGGCCGATCGTTTAATGACTGAAGCCGGATTGACGGAAACGGATAAATTATTCTGTTTACCCCGATTTGAACAAACGGCCGGATTCATTTTGGCCCAACAACAAGAAACATCCGGTCAAATCAAAAAAAGTTTTTTGGAGCAAACGGGCTCATGGACGCTAGATGTAAACGGACATTCATTTACTCTGACCGGAACGGCAGACCGAATCGATATCTTTAAAAACGGTTCGGTTCGTATATTGGATTATAAAACGGGAACCATCCCTTCAATTAAGGAAGTCAAAACCGGGTATGCACCACAATTACCTCTGGAAGCTCTGTTGTTGGCACAGGGCGGTTTTCCCGGTATTTCCCCGGCGCAAGAAATAGAATTAGCCTATTGGAAATTGGCTGCCAAGGAAAAAGACTGCAAAGCCGTTCAGATAACAAAGCATGAGAAAACAGACGATATTATTCGGAATTGTTTAAACGGATTGAAAAATTTAATATGGACATTCTATCAACCCGATACGCCTTACGAGGTTTGTCCGATTGCCGGGAAAGAACCAACCTACAACGATTATGAACATTTATCCCGTCGAGCCGAATGGGGACATGGAGGCAATAATGATTGATGTCAATAAAGACCAACGTCGCGCCGCTAATCCGTTGACCTCCGTTTGGGTGGCAGCTTCGGCCGGTTCCGGAAAAACAAAAGTGCTGACCGACCGGGTATTAAATCTATTATTAATGAACGGACGCCCGGATAAATTACTGTGTTTGACTTTCACAAAGGCCGCCGCGGCTGAAATGTCTAATCGTATCGGAAAAATTTTAAAGCGTTGGGCGACCTGTTCAGACGCTGATTTGGTTAAGGGACTGGAATCTTTAACCGGTGAAACCCCAACGGAAGAAACGCTGATTCGGGCTCGCCGGTTATTTGCCAAGGTATTGGAAACGCCGGGCGGTATGAAAATTATGACAATCCATAGTTTTTGTCAATCCATTTTAAAACGTTTTCCTTTGGAAGCCGGCGTTTCACCGAACTTTAACGTTATTGACGAGGACAAATCCCAAACATTACTGAATCAAACTTTGGAAGAAGTTCTTGTCAATCCCGATTTTCAACCCGATATCAGGCAGCTGTCCCGTTACAAAACGCAGGACGATTTAATTATCCTGTTACAGGATTTATTTTCCCATCGGCTGCAATTAATGGAATTGGTAAACCGATTTGACTTTAACGGCCTGATTGAACAGATAAAAATCTGTCTTCATGTTGCACAATACAAAACCGAATCGGAAATTATATCGGCAGCCTTTGATCTGAATGATTGGCCGACCATCAAAGAAGCCTTTTTAAAGAAGGACGGTTCCGTTCAAAAAAGAAAAGAAAATGACCCAACCGGCGAATTGGCAGCCGACACGGAAGAAAAAATCCGCCACTTCAAAATCATACAAATAACGAAATCATTGCTTCATTTGGCCTATGCCGTTTTGGAAAAATATCAGATTCAGAAGCAAAATGCCGGTTTATTGGATTACGAAGATTTAATTGCCACAACAAAAAAATTGCTGACCCGGCAACAGGCAGCGGCTTGGGTTTTGTATAAATTGGATGGCGGCATAGACCATATTTTGGTTGATGAAGCCCAGGACACAAACCCCGATCAATGGACTATCATCCGGGCCATTGCCGAAGAATTTTTCAGCGGAGAAGATCAACATGACACTATTCGAACCATCTTTGCCGTCGGGGACAAAAAACAGTCTATCTACGGTTTTCAAGGGGCCGATCCGGATGAATTTGAACGGATGCGGTTGTTTTTCGAACATAAAATCAAAGGGGCCGAAAACGATTTTGCAACCATACCCTTTAACCTGTCTTTCCGCTCAACCAAGCCTGTGTTAGATTTGGTCAATTATCTGTTGCAAAATCCGGATGCGCGGGCCGGGGTAGTTGAAGCGGATGAGGATGTGACCCACTTGCCCTATCGGGAACAAGATGCCGGATTGGTGGAAATATGGCCCTTGGAAGATTATCGTGAGACCGATGATCCCGCCCCTTGGAAACCGCCGGTTGAGCGGATTCAAAATCAATCTGCCCTCTCCCGATTGGCCGAAAAAATCGCCGATAAGATCCAAAGTTTAATTCAAAAACAAGAGCTGTTGGAATCGCAGGGGCGTCCTATTCAACCCGGTGATTTTTTGATTTTGGTGCAGCGTCGAAATCAATTTGTTTCCGAACTGGTCCGCTATTTAAAAGAGCGAAACATACCGGTAGCCGGTATTGATCGTTTGAATTTAAGTCAACACATTGCCATTCAGGATTTAATGGCGGCGGCTAAATTTGCTCTATTGCCCGAAGATGATTTAAATTTGGCCTGTCTGTTGAAAAGCCCCTTTATCAACCTGACGGAAGACGAGTTATTTCAAGCCGCCCATAATCGGCAGGAACAATCGTTATGGACCCGAATCCAAAACCTTTATCCCCCAAAAGCCGACCTGTTAAAGCAAATTTTAAACCAATCCGATAAAATTCCCCCTTATGAATTTTTCAGTTTTATTCTGGGGCCGATGGGGGGACGACGCGCCTTTTTGGCACGATTAGGACAAGAGGCGAATGAGGCTTTGGATGAATTTTTGAATTTAGCCTTAAATTTTGAACAAAATAATACCCCCTCTTTGCAAAACTTTATTGACCAGATGGCGAACCGAACCCTGGAAATCAAACGAGATATGGAAACAGGTCAAAACGCGGTTCGTATTATGACGGTTCACGGTTCTAAGGGATTACAAGGAAATATTGTTTTTCTGCCACAAACACGCTATATCGCCCGAAAGCGGGAATCGTTTCTGTGGCTTAATCAAAAATTACCGCTTTGGATTCCGGCAAAGGAAATGCAGAGTCCGACTTTGTCCGAGTTGATACAAAGGGTCGATTCCCGCTCCGATGAAGAAAACAAACGCCTATTATACGTTGCCGTCACGCGGGCCTCTGATCGGCTTTATATCTGCGGTTATGATGGCGGTAAAACTGTTCAGGATGATAACTGGTATGATTTAATTTGTCGATCTGTTAAGCATATCAAACCCGACAGTGATGGCATTATTCGAATCAAATCCCAACAAAATCGGCCCGTGACCAAAGCAGCAACAGAGCCAAATCATCCCGTTTCACCCCTTCCGAATTGGGCTAAACAACCAGCCCCGATTGAAACAGTTCCGCCAACCCCATTAAGCCCGTCAAAACCCGAAACGGAAGATGTTATTTCGGATTCGCCTTTGTCGGAAGGACAGGCTGCTGCTTTGGAACGAGGCAAGTTCATTCATCAATTATTACAATACTTACCGAATATTCCTACGGATCGATGGGAAATCGTCATTCGTCGGTTAAAACCACCCCATATAGATCTGCCAAATTATATTTTTCAGCTATTGGAATCCAATCAATTTCGTGATATCTTCGGTCCCAATTCACTGGCCGAAGTTCCCATTGTCGGTGTTTGGCGGGATAAAGTCGTCTCAGGACAAATTGACCGACTGGTCATTCGAGAAAACGATGTTTGGATTGTGGATTTCAAAACAAATCGGCATGTGCCGACAACACCAGCCGATGTGCCCGTTTTGTATCGAAATCAATTGGCGGCATATCGGGGCTTGATTTCTCAAATTTTTTCGGGTAAAGTAGTCCGAACCTACCTGCTTTGGACAGAAACACTGACATTGATGGAAATACCGAATGAAAATTAAGACACTGATTTGCGGACTTCTTTTATTAACCGGATGCACGGTTCGCCCCAATTCCGAAGGCTGGACGGAAAAAACCATTGAAACAAAATATTTGTCGTTTCAGGTCTGGGAAAAAGACATAATCCCCGGGGAGCCCTTACGCATCTATATTGAAGGGGATGGAAATCCGACACCGCGCCGACCGATTGCACAGGAATTAGCCGAACGGGATTCGAACAAAAATGTCATTTATGTATCGCGACCATGCCAATATGTCTGGTGCGATGAATGTAAAAATCCCGCCCTGTGGCAGGAAGAACGCTTTCATAACGAAATCATCACCGAAATGAAAGAACTTGTCCTTTACTTGGGACAAAAATATCAAGCGCCGAGTATTGATTTAATCGGATATGACGGCGGCGGAACAATTGCCCTGCTATTGGCGACAAAACTGCCGATTAAGCGGGTAGTCACTGTCGGCGGCATTATTGATACCCAAAATTACGCAGCCGAACATAAAATCAAACTGAACGGCCAAAACCCCGTCACAATGCCCGAACGCCTGGCACAGGTAGAGCAAGTTCACTATATCGGCGAAAAAGATACCGAAGTATCCCGACGGACAACCGAACGTTTTGTGGCTCGTCTGAAAAACCCGACGTCAGCCGTTGTTAAAATCGTGCCGAACGCCACACATACAAATTGGCCGCACTTGGTTATTGAATAATAAAACGGCATCCACCTTTTCTATGCTTTTTGCTTGACAAGAGAAGGGAAACCACCTATAATGCCGCCATCTATTTTTTAACAGTATGAAAGGAAATATAGATGGCTAAAACAAAAATGTTGGACGGCAACGAAGCAGCCGCTTTGGTCGCCCATAAATTAAATGAAGTTTCAATTATTTATCCGATTACACCTTCTTCCCCGATGGGGGAATGGTCCGATCAATGGGCCGCTATGGGTGTCAAAAACATTTGGGGTAAAGTGCCGGAAGTTTTGGAAATGCAATCCGAAGCCGGCGCCATCGGTGCCGTTCACGGTTCTTTGCAAGCCGGTTCCATCACGACAACTTATACGGCCTCACAAGGCTTGTTGTTGATGATTCCGAATTTGTATAAAATCGCCGGTGAATTAACACCGTTTGTCATGCATGTGGCCGCACGGACCATTGCGGGACACGCTTTATCCATTTTCGGTGACCACTCGGACGTGATGGCTTGCCGTCAGACCGGCTTTGCCATGTTGGCCAGTAATTCGGTCCAAGAAGCCCATGATATGGCTGCAATTGCCCAAATGTCAACATTCTTGTCCCGCATTCCGTTTATGCATTTCTTTGACGGTTTCCGGACCAGCCATGAAATTAACAAAATCAACCTGATGAGCGATGATGATTTAAAGGCTCTGATGGAAGGGATTCCGACAGATTTCATCGCTAATCATGCTTTAAAACCGGAAAATCCG
The DNA here is from genome assembly GCA_017453485.1 of Alphaproteobacteria bacterium. Classification (GTDB taxonomy): domain Bacteria; phylum Pseudomonadota; class Alphaproteobacteria; order CAAHEQ01; family UBA3637; genus CALXZG01. The sequence goes on from JAFTEW010000004.1 coordinate 24,997, forward strand.
TCCATTCGCGGAACGGCACAAAATCCGGATATTTTCTTCCAGACCAAAGAAGCGGCCAATAAATACTATGATGCCGTTCCGGGGATTGTTGAAGATTGTATGCGCAAGTTTGAAAAAATCGTCGGTCGCAGTTATCATGTGGTGGATTACACGGGTGCCGCCGATGCCGAACACGTCGTTGTGGCGATGGGTTCCGGTGTTGAGGTTCTGACCGAAACGGTTAAGGCCTTAAATGCCAAGGGTGCCAAATACGGTGTCATCGCCGTTCATTTGTATCGGCCGTTCCCGAAAGAAGCCTTCTTAAAGGCTTTACCGGCAACGACAAAATACATCACCGTTTTGGACCGGACAAAAGAATCCGGCGCTACGGGTGAACCGCTTTATCTGGATGTTGTTTCCACTCTGGCCGAAGGTGTCAAAGGCGCTATGCCGAAAGTTTTGGGCGGCCGTTACGGTTTGTCATCCAAAGAATTTAATCCGGCAATGGCCAAAGCCGTATTTGAAAATACGACAAAAAATCACTTCACGGTCGGTATTGACGATGATGTCACTCATCTGTCCCTGGACTATGATACCTCTTTCGATATTGAAAGCGACGATGTATCACGGTGTGTATTTGTCGGCCTTGGCGCTGACGGAACGGTCGGGGCAAATAAAAACTCCATTAAGATTATTGCCGACGGGGATGAATATTTCGGTCAGGCTTACTTCGTCTATGATTCAAAGAAGTCCGGTGGTATGACAACCTCGCACCTGCGTTTTTCCAAACACCCGATTAAGGCTCCGTATCAAATTCAAACGGCCGGCTTTGTGGCCTGTCACCATATGCCGTTCTTGTTCAAGACGGATATTTTGACGTTTGCGGCCGATGGTGCCGTATTCCTGATTAACACACAAGAACCGGAAGATAAAGTTTGGGAAAGCTTACCGCGTGAAGTCCAACAGGAAATCGTGGACAAGCATATTCGTTTATTTGCTATTGATGCTGTCGATGTGGCCCAAAAAACAGGTATGGGTCGCCGAATCAATACGATTATGCAAACTTGTTTCTTTGCTATTTCCGGCGTTCTGCCGAAAGAAGAAGCCATTGCCAAAATCAAGGCATCTATTACCAAGACCTATATGAAAAAAGGTCAGGAAATCGTTGATGCCAATATTAAGGCCGTTGATGCTTCTTTGGCTCATTTGCACGAAATCAAGGTCGGCGAAGTCAATTCCAAACTGACACGTCAACCGGGAATCCCGGCCGGTGCTCCGGAATTACTGACCAAGGTGACCAGTCCGATTATTGAAGGTCGCGGTGATAAATTACCGGTCAGTGCTTTTGAATCGACCGTTGATGGCACATGGCCGACAGATACGGCAAAATACGAAAAACGCCGGATTGCCACGTCTATTCCGGAATGGGATCCCAGCCTTTGTATTCAATGCGGTAAATGCGTTTCCGTTTGTCCGCATGCGGCCATCCGGGCTAAAGTGTTTGACACCGATAAATTGGCATCCGCACCGGCCGGATTCCGTTCTGCCGACTACAAAGCCAAAGATTTTGCCGGTAAGAAATGGGTTGTTCAGGTTGCTCCGGAAGATTGCACGGGATGTTCTTTGTGTACACAGGTTTGCCCGGCCAAATCCAAAACTGAACCGGTTAAAAAGGCCTTGGTTATGGAACCGATTGAAAAGAATTTGGATGCGGAAATTGCCAACTTTAAATTCTTTATGGATTTACCGGATGCCGATCGGTCTTTGTTGAATCCGAAAATGATTAAATCCGTTGCCCTGATGCGGCCGCTGTTTGAATTTTCGGGTGCCTGTGCCGGTTGTGGTGAAACACCGTATGTTAAGATGATGACACAATTGTTTGGTGATCGTTTGGTGGTTGCCAATGCAACGGGATGTTCATCCATCTATGGCGGAAACTTGCCGACAACACCGTATGCCAAAAATGAAAAAGGACTGGGTCCGGCTTGGGCAAATTCACTATTTGAAGACAATGCCGAATTCGGTTTGGGTATGCGGACATCTATTGATGCCAAAAATGCCTTTGCCAAACAATTGCTGGCGGAAATGGCCGGTGAATTGGGTGACGAACTGGTGAATGGCTTATTAAATGCTGATCAATCGACAGAGGCCGGTATTACCGAACAACGGATGCGTGTTGAATTGTTGAAAACAAAATTAGCCGCCATTAAAACACCGGCAGCCAAGTTGTTAGCCGACAATGCTGATTACCTGGTCAAGAAATCCGTTTGGATTTTGGGCGGTGACGGCTGGGCCTATGATATCGGCTATGGCGGATTGGACCATGTCCTGTATTCCGGCAAGAATGTCAACATCCTTGTTTTGGATACAGAAGTTTACTCCAATACGGGCGGACAACGTTCAAAAGCCACCCCAATCGGGGCCAGTGCCAAATTTGCCACATCGGGCAGTTATTTGCCGCGTAAGGATTTGGCGATGATTGCAGCCTCTTCGGGCGGTGTTTACGTTGGAACCATTTCATTGGGGGCTAAGGATTCTCACGCTTTACAGGTATTAAATGAAGCCGAATCCTTTAACGGTCCGTCTTTGATTATCGCATACAGCCACTGTATCTCTCATGGCTATGATATCGGTAAACTGGGATTAGAACACCAAAAATTAGCCGTTGAAACCGGTTTGTGGAACCTGTTCCGTTATGACCCGCGTCGTAAGGAACAAGGCCTCAATCCGTTCCAATTAGACAGCAAACCGACGAAACCGGTTGCCGAATTTATGGCAACGGAAACACGGTTCAAGTTTGTCCGTCAACAAAATCCGGAACATTACGAGGAATTGGTCAAAATGAACCAAGCCCAAATTGATGAACGGGTTGCATATTATACAAAATTGGCAGGCTAACGGCCAAACATTCAAAAAAAGCGATTCCCCGGGGAGTCGCTTTTTTTTATGAAAAACAA
>JAFTEW010000038.1 GCA_017453485.1 Alphaproteobacteria bacterium
GGGCATATTTATGGTACCCGACGGTCTTTTTAACAGGAGCCTTATCAGATTATGCTCATTTTTTCGGGAAGATATGGTATCACTGTATCTCATTTGAAATTTCGGGTGTATTGGCCTTGTTGACGATTTATTTATTGGCTCGCCGGTATTCCCGGACGGCACCGTTATATTTGGCTTTTCGATTTTGGGCAGCGTTGACGGGGGCTCTTTTGTTAGGGGCCTTTGATGCACGCTTTACTTTTATGAATCAAATGCGTGTGCCGGTGTTTGCTAATATGGACTATATAACTGCATTAATTTCCATGCTTGTTTTCGCCGCTTATCCATTTGTTGTTTGTTATAAAAACAGATTGGCCGTTATCGGATTATTGGGGACTGTTATTCTTGGTGGAGTTGCCTGCTTGATTCAAGTTCCGATATGGGGTATTTGTATGACGCTGTTTTTGTTGACGATTTTGGCCGCTTATTGCGCTGTCAATAATAATTTATATGCCTTTAATATTGTTATCGGTATTATTTTTGTGCGATTGGTTCTGGCATATTTCCATCTGTTTGCGTCTTTGGCGGTTACAGGAGTCGGATTGATTTTGTTGGGCATTGCGATTTTGATTGGGATTAAAGTATTTATCCGCTATCGAACAAACCTGATTAATTATTTGCAAAAGTTAAAATAAACTTATCTTTCCAATACGCAGACAAGTTCAATATGATTGGACCATTTGAACTGATCAACGGGTGTCACCTTATTTAAATGCCAACCGGCATCAATCAGGATTTTGCAATCTCTGGCCGCTGTTTTGGGTGAGCAAGAAATCATCACGATTTTCGGAGTGTTTGTGTGTGCGATTTGTTCAACTTGCGCTTTGGCACCGGCCCGTGGCGGATCCAAAACAATCAAATCCGATTTTTCCATTTCTTCCGGCAATAGGGGAGAACGAAATAAATCCCGCTGAATGCCGTTTGCACCTAAAAGAAGAACGCTGTCTGAACAATCATAACCGATTACTTTAATTCCTTGCTGCATCATCGGGCGTGTAAATGTGCCGCTGCCACAAAATAAATCAATGGCTCGGTGAATGTTTTGGGTTTCTTCCATCATCAAGTCGGTCAGGATTTTTTCTCCTTCTGCCGACGGTTGTAAAAAAGCATCCGGCAGAAAGGGTAATTGTGTTTTTTGGGCAATTGGTTCCCCGTTGAACGTTAAACGAACAACCCGTTCATCGCCGGCCATTTGGGCCAGTTGCTCCAATTTTTGAAAAGTCGGTTGTTTTCCGTCATCGGATTTAATATGGATGTCCAATCCCCATTCGGTTGACAGAATAAAAAATTCTCCCCGTCTGCCCAGTTGTTGACTCCATGTCTTTAAAGTTGGCAAAAAAGCAACAATATCCGGTTTTAAAATGGGACAATCAACAATCTCAACAATCTGATGACTTTTAGCGGCATGATAGCCGACCAAACCGTTTCCGTATTCAAACGAGGCCCGCCGTCGGGTCTGCAAAGGCACTTCTCTGATTTCTTGTAATTGAACGGTTATGCCGTAATCTGTAAAGGCACGTTTAATAAATGTTTTCTTTTTTCGGCGATAGTCCTCATCGGTCAAATTCTGATAAAGGCAGCCGCCACATTTTCCAAAAACGGGGCAAGGTATTTTTATTGTCATAAGGGTCATTTTAGCAATTTTTTTATTGTTTGTCATCTAAATAATTTGACTTTTTATAAAAAAACGGATAAATTATCCGAAATATAATGAAAGGATACAAATGACAGATACGCAAAATTTGGGCCATGAACAACGGCAAATTCGGCTGGAAAAGTTGAATAAATTACAGGAACGGGGTATTAATGCCTATCCGCACGATTATAAACCGACGGCGACCAGTAAATCGTTGACCGAAAAATATGCCGATTTGGCACCGGATACGCAGACAGAAGATGTCGTTCGCGTTGCCGGCCGTGTTCGGGCTGTTCGCAATTCCGGGATGTTTATGGATATTTATGATTCAACCGGAAAGATTCAAATCTATACGTCCAAGGAAAACTCCCCCGCCGAAGTGTTGGATATGTTGGGCGCTGTTGATATCGGAGATGTCATCGGGATAAAAGGGACGGTTCGGCGCACCAAGCGGGGAGAATTGTCTGTCAATACTCAGGAAATTACCATGCTGGCTAAGGCTCTGTTGCCGTTGCCGGAGAAATTCCATGGTTTGACCGATACAGATACCAAGTATCGTCACCGTGAAGTGGATATGATCGTGAATCCCGAAACGATTCAAACTCTGATTAAACGTAGCCAAATTTTTGAAACGATCCGCCAATTATTGCGGGCAAAGGGTTGCTTTGAAGTGGAAACGCCGATTTTACAGGTTATAAAAGGCGGAGCAGCGGCTAAGCCGTTTATTACGCACCACAATACGTTGGATATGGATCTGTTCCTGCGTGTGGCACCCGAATTATTTTTAAAACGTTTGATTGTCGGTGGTATGCCGGGTGTTTTTGAATTTGCCAAGGACTTCCGCAATGAAGGAATTGATACAACTCATAATCCGGAATTTACCTGTTTGGAAATGTATTTACCGTATACGGATTACAATGATATGGCCGATTTGTTTGAGGAAATTGTTCGGACAGCCTGCTTGGCGGTGAATGGTACTCTTCAAATTGAATATGACGGGAAATCATTTGATTTGGCCAAGCCTTTTGCTCGGGTGACGATGAATGATATGATCAAACAGTATGCCGGCGTTGATTTTCTGGCAATCGAATCGGATGAAGAAGCACGGCAGGCGGCTGATCGTTTGAATGTGGCTGTTGATGATACCGCCGATTGGGGACATTGTATGGCGGCTGTTTTTGAAGCAAAATGTGAAGAGCATCTGATTCAACCGACAATTGTCATGGACCATCCGCGTTCCATGAATCCGTTGTGTAAGACTCATCGTTCGGATTCGCGTTTGGTGGAGCAATTTGAACCCTATATCAACGGTAAAGAAATGGGGAACGCTTACACTGAATTGACAAATCCGCTGGATCAACGGGAACGCTTTGAAGCACAAGTTGCGGCTCGTGAAGCCGGCGACGAAGAAGCCGATATGATGGACGATGATTTTGTTGAGGCTCTGGAACACGGTTTACCGCCCACAGGGGGAATGGGGATTGGTATGGATAGGTTGGTTATGTTTTTAACGGGTAATACATCTATACGCGATGTTATTGCCTTCCCCACCATGCGTAAAAAGTCATAAAGGAGAAAAAAATGACAGAAGAAGTTAAAACAGAAGTAAAAAAAGAAAATCCGTTTAAAAAGTTTCTGACTTTGGAACCGGTTTTGATTAATAAAATCGGCAAAAAATTCAAACCGTTTGCCAAGTATATCTATTGGGCTTTGTCCATTATTTTGGGGTTGAGCTTCATTAAGGCTGTTGTCGATTTGTTTATCAGCGGTTTTTCCGCATTTTTGTTGGAAACAATTTTGATTGCGGTCTATTTTATTGTGGTTCGGATGTTTTCGGAATATCTGGCCAACAATTAAACCGGTTTCGTTCCCGTAGCTCAGATGGATAGAGCACAGGATTCCTAATCCTGGGGCCGTGGGTTCGACTCCCGCCGGGAACGCCAGGGAATGTTATGAAGATACAGGCAACTTCTATTGCAATCGGGAATCGGGCATATTTGATTACGGGGCCGTCCGGTTTTGGTAAATCTTCGTTGGCGTTATCTCTGATACGAAACGGGGCGTATTTGATTTCTGATGATGTGACAATTGTTGACGATCAAGTGGCGTATGCTCCAAAAGATTATCGAGGTTGGTTAGAAGTGCGCGGTGTCGGTTTGATTTCCGGTTTCCCTGTGTGTGCGAAGGCATTAATTGCCGGAATAATTGAATTGGTGCCTTCTAAACCGGACAGAATCCCCTCTGATGAAAACAGGCAGATAGGCAATCAAAAATTTCCGTTGTTTCGTATTTGGAATCGGGATATGAACGGTGCAGATAAGGTAATGGTCATTGACCGGATGATTCAAGGTAAATTAAGAAAGGAATAAAAATGATCGGTATTGTTTTGGTGACGCATGGTCGGTTGGCTTATGAAATGTTGAATGTGGCCCAACATGTGGTCGGTCCGCAGACCGGCGTTGAATGCGTCGGTATCAATCCGGACGATGACATGGAATTGAAACGCCATGAAATTCTGGAAAAGACGGCTTCTGTTGATACGGGGGATGGTGTTATTGTTATTACGGATATGTTTGGCGGTACGCCTTCTAATTTGGCCATTTCCATTATGGAAGAGCGCAATATTGAAGTCATTTCGGGTATGAATATCCCGATGCTGGTTAAATTGATGAGGGAAAGATCTGAAACAATTCCGGATGCTGTTGCAGCAGCTCAAGAGGCCGGTCGAAAATATATCAATGTTGCTTCTCATTTGTTGAAATTGGATAATTAAATGGAACAAAGTTGCACGATTAAAATCCAAAATTTAAAGGGGCTTCATGCCCGGGCAACAGCGGCATTTGTCAAAACGGCCGAGCAGTTTACCAGTGATATCACCGTTGAAAAAGATGGTGAAATGCCCGTTTCCGGTAAATCAATTATGGGATTGTTGATGTTGGCGGTGCCCTTGGGTGAAGAAATTAAAATAACGGCGGTTGGTTCTGATGCCGATCAGGCTATACAGGCATTATGTGGGTTAATAAACAATCGTTTCGGGGAAGGGGTTTAATGGAACAACGGCTGACCGATATTGAAATTTGCCTGGCCGAACAGGAACGAATGCTGGATGATTTAAATACCGAAGTGTTGCGTCTGGCAAAATTAGTATCTGCTTTGGAAAAACAAGTTGAAATGTTGAAAGCGGAACGGACGGAAACATTGGTAAAACCCTTATCCGAAGAAACACCCCCGCCGCATTATTGATTGGTAAAGGTGCTCCATGTCCATGGTGTTGGCATTAATTGCCATTGCTCGTCTAACGGAAAGTGAGTTTGAATGAAAAAACGCGGCTTTGCCAAAAAGTAATGGTTATCAATTCTTTTGCCCCGGGTTAATATGGCTTTTCCGGGGATTGCTTTTTCCCGACGGCGCAAAAAAAGACTCATTCCCTGAGCGGATGAGATATTTTGTGCCTCAAACAAATTGGGGTTAGCAATCATCCAATATGTATCCAACAAATACCATTTTTTATCAATTTGGACAGCGTTCCAAGATGCTTGATACCGTTGTAGCGAATTAGAATTTCCATGCCATAAATTAAGTAATGTTTTACCGGCTTGATAGGCAGAATCCTGGTATTGGGTCGTGTTAATGTTTTTGCCGGCATAACCTTTAATGGTTGCAACGGTTAATCCGGCGGCTTCCCCCATTGTTTGAAACAATCGGGCAAAATCCTGTGATGTGCCAATCCGTGTTTGAAACGGATTATTTGTGATTGGTTCAGGGGCTGTCCGATTTTGATGAGAATATTTAATCAATTCTTTATGCCGATATCCGTCCCGTTGCATTTGATAAACAATCCAGGCCGCCAGAGCACGGGTTTTTAATTTCTCGTCGGTCAACCCATCGGTCAGATAATCCACCAATTCCTGCTCTGTTTCAAAAGTCGGGGCATTTTTGGCCCGGGCGTCCACCGGACCATATAACTGGCCTTTGGCCGCCAAAGTAATTAGACAACATCCGATGAATAACAACAAACGCATATGTTTTATTTATCTCGGAAAAACGGAAAAGTCAATCTTTTAACTTGAAATCGGAAAAAAAGTATGATAAAACAAATCATCTTATTATGAAAGGAATACAAAATGCGTCGTAAATTAATTGCCGGTAATTGGAAAATGAATTGTTTAAAGGCAGATGGGTTGGCTTTAGCCAAGGCTGTTTTTGATAAAACAAACGGGACATTGCCCTTTGATGTGTTGATTTGCCCGCCGATGAGTCTGTTAGGGCAGGTTGCCGCAATGCCGCATCAAATCGGGGTCGGGGCTCAGGATGTAGCCGTTGCTCCGAAAGCAAACGGTGCTTTTACCGGTGATGTTTCAGCCGAAATGGTAAAAGATTTAGGGGCCAGTCATACAATCGTCGGCCATTCCGAACGGCGTGCCATGCACCATGAAACGGATGAAATTGTTCGGACCAAAGCAGAACGGGCAATCGGGGCTGGTTTAATACCGGTTATTTGTGTCGGTGAAACATTGGCTGAGCGTGAAGCCGGTCAGGCTATTGCTGTTGTGACCAAGCAAATTCGTGGTTCTGTGCCAGCATCGGCAACGGCCGAAAATTGTGTCATTGCGTATGAACCGGTTTGGGCGATCGGGACGGGAAAGGTGCCGACAACGGCGGATGTGGCCGAAATTCACGGTGCCGTTCGGGCGGAATTGGCCAAAGTTTTGGGCTCGGATATTGCCGATCAAATGCGTATTTTATACGGCGGTTCCGTTAAACCTGCCAACGCCAAAGAATTACTGTCTGTGTCCGATGTGGACGGGGCTTTAATCGGTGGTGCCAGTTTAAAAATTGAAGATTTTTGGGCGATTGCTGAAACGCAATTTTAATGAAAGGAAAGAAAAATGCAATCTGTTATATTAACAATTCACATTATGTTGGCGGTGGCCATTACGATTTTAGTTCTGTTGCAACGGTCCGAGGGCGGCGCTTTGGGCGGTCTTGGCGGTGGGCAAGGCGCCAATGGCTTATTCACGGGACGTCAGGCTGGTAATATCTTGACCAAAATGACAAGTATTTTCTTCGGTTTTTTTATTGTGACCAGTTTAACTTTGGTTATCTTGGCTAAAAATGCAACGGCTGTTCCGGCAGAAACGATTATTCCGACGGCAACAACGGAACAACAATAACCAAGCAATGGGCCCTCTATGAATAAAAGTGTCCCACTGTCCCGTTTCGAGTTTAACAACGATAAACCCTTTGTTTTAATCGCCGGGCCATGTCAAATGGAAAGCGAACAGCATGGTGTTGATATGGCCGGTCAATTACAGGAATTAACCCATCAACTGGGTATTCCTTTCGTGTTTAAGGCATCCTTTGATAAAGCCAATCGGACAAGCGTAAACGGTATTCGGGGAATGGGTTTGGAAAAAGGATTACAGGCCTTTGCAAAAATTAAACAGCAACTGGGTTGTGCCACATTAACCGATGTGCATGAACCGTATCAATGTGCTCCGGCGGCTGAAGTGGTTGATATCTTACAAATTCCGGCTTTTTTGTGTCGTCAAACGGATTTATTGTTGGCGGCCGGTCGAACGGGAAAAATTATCAATATCAAGAAAGGTCAATTTTTGGCTCCTTGGGATATGGCACCGGTTGCAGCAAAAATTGAAAGCACCGGCAATACAAATATCTTGTTGACGGAACGGGGAACTTCTTTCGGCTATAATACGTTGGTTGTGGATATGCGGTCTTTACCGATTATGAAACAGACCGGCTATCCGGTTATTTTTGATGCAACGCATTCTGTCCAACAACCGGGCGGGAACGGTTTGTCCAGCGGCGGCAAGCGGGAATTTGCACCGGTTTTGGCCAATGCGGCAATTACGGCAGGGATTGCCGGTATTTTTATTGAAACCCATGAAAATCCGGATAAAGCCCCCAGCGATGGCCCCAATATGATACCTTTGTCTGATATGCCAAGGGTATTAGAACGTTTATTAGCCCTGGACAAATTGGTGAAAACGGCCTAAATATCCTCCGATAGGAGGAAACATGTCAGATATTATTTCAATTCAGGCACGGGAAATTTTGGATTCCCGTGGTGCACCGACGGTGGAAGTTGATATTAAATTGTCGGATGGTTCGGTCGGTCGGGCATCAGTCCCTAGCGGAGCCAGCACTGGCAGTTATGAAGCCGTTGAACGTCGTGACGGGGATGAACATCGTTTTTTCGGTAAAGGTGTTTTACGGGCTATTGAAGCCATTCATTCGGAAATTGCCCCCCAATTAATCGGCCATTCTGCCAATAATCAATTATTGATTGACGCTTTGATGGACAAATTAGATGGGACGGATAATAAAAGCCGATTGGGGGCAAATGCGATATTGGGGGTTTCTCTGGCGGTGGCCAAAGCATCGGCACGGTCCCACGGGTTACCGTTATATTGCTATATCGGCGGTGTGGACGCCCATATTTTACCGGTGCCGATGATGAATATATTAAATGGTGGAAAACACGCGGATAATCCCATTGATATTCAGGAATTTATGATTATGCCGATCGGAGCATCCACATGTCGGGAAGCTATTCGGATGGGGGCAGAAGTTTTTCATGCCTTAAAAGCAAATTTAAAACAGGCGCGGTTAAATACTAATGTTGGGGATGAGGGCGGTTTTGCACCGGCCTTAAAATCAACCAAAGAAGCATTGGACTATATTATGTCTGCTATTGAAAATGCAGGTTATCGTGCCGGTCAAGACATTGTCCTGGCCCTGGATGCCGCATCCAGTGAATTTTATCGCCAAAATAAATATCATTTAAGCGGCGAACATAAAAAGATGGATTCCGAAACTTTGGTTGATTTCTATGAAAATTTGGTTGATACCTATCCAATTTTTTCGTTGGAAGATGGTATGGCTGAAGATGATTGGGAGGGGTGGTCTCTGTTGACAGAACGATTGGGGAACAAAGTTCAACTGGTCGGAGATGACCTGTTTGTGACGAATACTAGGCGTTTGAAAGCGGGAATAAAGGGCCATATAGCCAATTCAATTTTAATTAAAGTTAATCAAATCGGCACATTATCCGAAACGTTGGCGGCCGTGCAAATGGCTCATTGTGCCGGATATTCGGCCGTTTTATCCCATCGCTCCGGAGAAACGGAAGATACGACAATTGCCGATTTGGCGGTTGCGACCGGTTGCGGTCAAATTAAAGCCGGCTCCTTATCTCGAACGGATCGATTAGCCAAGTATAATCAGTTAATTCGAATAGAAGAAGAATTGGGGTTGATGGCAACGTATGCCGGTCGGGATATTTTAAAAAATCGTTGTGATTGATGATGTTACCGAAAGCAACCTTAAAGACAACCGATATACCGACGATTCGACAATATTGTTATCGGTGTCGTGATAGACGTCATATTCGTGCTGTTCAACGAAAATACGCCATTCCGTTGGGGATTAAATATTTGCTGGGGCAGGGGGAATGGCCGGATAAAAATTTGATGATTGCTTTGGATGCTTTTGCCGGGTTTATTCGAAAATATCAGGTTTCCGATTTATTCTTTGTTGTCCGCGGCCTTTGTCGGTCACGTCAACTGGATTTATTGCGTGAGCGGATAGCGGATATGAATACTGTTCAATATAAATTAGTGCGAATCGGTCCGGTTGAACAGGCGGATATTGCACCGCTGATGGGTGGGGCTTTTGCTTTCGCAATGCCTGTGTCGGGGCCAAAAGGTTTCTTACCGGTTTTGGAAGCTATGACATGCGGCTGTCCGGTTATTTGTGCCCGTGATTCAACGGCTTCTAAATTAATTGGGGATGCCGGTATTCAAATTGACGCGAATACTCGGGAGGAGTTGATTTCGGCCTATCATAATCTCTATTCGGATAAAAAATTTCGGCACGCCTGTATCCGAAAAGGATTAAAACGTGCCGAACAAATTACGGATTTATTCCGATAATTAGAAAGCAACCTTAAAGTTGACACCGACCGAGTAAGCATCAACATTATTCGGTTTTGTGTCCAACAGGTATTGACCCGTCAGGCCGACAGACATACAGTCGGAAAACACATAGTTCAATGTGGAATCCAAACCTAAGCCACTGGCGTGTTTGCGTTCACCGGTTGTTTTACGAATGGCATTTGTGGAAGCACTCCAATCATAAATGATACCGGCATCCAAATTGACTTTTTTGCTGAAAGCCGTATTCAAAGCGGCACGGCCTTCCCAGGTCGGGGCTTCTTCATACTTACCGACCGGTTTTTCCATAGTGGCTGTCACATACGGTAAGAATCTACCCATTTGATAACCGGCTTTGGCATAGGCGGATAATGTTTTGTCGTGATGATCAACGCCACCTTGGTCATAATTGGCACCCAATTGGACTTTCCAATTTGTTTTGCAGCAATCCACCAGGTTATATTTCAAACCGATACCCCAGGCCGGGTTGTCATAGCGGTCATGACCAGTCACGCCCTTGGCGTCAAACAACCAAGTATCGGCAATAGTACCGTTGACGGAAAAGTTCCGCGTAATCCCATAGGATAATGTTTCGGCCAATGTGGTGTCTTCACTTTTGCCATGTTCAAAATTGTTATAGGCAATGTTTGTTTCCGACAAAAAATCCCCTTTCATCGGGACATAGAACGGATTGGAAACATCCATAGCAAAAGCGGCAGAACTGGCCATCAAAGTAGCCGTTAAAACGAATAAAGATTTTTTCATATAAAATTCCTTTCATAATCTAATATCGGAACATCCGATAGAATCACTTTATACCACCTTTTGTCTGTTTGCAACCTTTTTTTTAAAAAAATGTTTTTAAAAGGTATTTGTCCTTTGTCTATTGGGAAAAAGAAATCTGTCACCCTTTAAAAGCATATAAAATCCACCTGTCATCCCTGCGTAGGCGAAGTTCCATAAAACATGTAAAATCAATATGTCATCCCTCGCTTGATGGGAGATCCATTAGGCATAATGTCTTCTTTCCCTATGGATGCCCGATCAGGTCGGGCATGACAGAGGGGGGACGGGACGGTCTTACCACTCCATGTCATCCTGGGCCAAAGGCGACGCCGTTAGGCGGCCCCGAGTGTCAGCGAGCGAGTGACCAAAGGGAACAATCTGATTCAGCATCCATAAACACATAAGGCTTTATGTCATCCTTGCATAAGCTGGAATCCATAAACATGTAAATCCATGTGTTATCCTTGAAAAAATGAACAATCTATAAAATGAAATCATCAAAAAAATCCCGGGAGAAACCGGGATTTTATATAAGTCCATCGCACCATTAGGCTGCGTCACGACCACGATCCGGGCGCATCCGCGGATCAGGCGTGCGACCGTCGGAACTGCGGGCGTTATTCAGAATCGTGCGATTTCGGGCATTTTCTTCAACACGCGTATGATGCTCCTCCGCCCGTTGATGTAACGCCTTATATGCTTTGGCAAACGGAGCATTGTTGACAGCTTCACCAATGACCGGATCATTCAAAGATATATTATTTAATTCCATCAGTGTGGTTTTGCCTAAATTCGGATTATTCAAAGCTATCCGAGCATTCTTATCAACTTCATCCATCGTCCATTCGCGATGGGTCGCACTTTCCAGAATATTTTTCATAGCCAGGATAGCCGCTTTATCCTTTTGTAAAACTTTTGCAACGGCTTGACGAACCTCTTTTGTGATGGGTTTGTCCTGATATTTTTTCAAATCCGGATGATCCGCAATCGCTGCCCAAACAGCCAAATCTTTATGGTAGGCTTTAACCCCGATATCGGTATCATAGGCTTTGACATTATCTTCATATTCTTTGGCAAGGCGTTTCTTGTCTTTGCGATGATGATCGGCCCAATTACCGATTAAGTCAAATAAACAGGTCAATGCCGCAAAGGTAGCGGCTTGCGCCACATCTTCCGGAGAATTACCGCCGGCGGTTGCCTCTTTAATTTTGGCCTCCAAAGTATCCCAAAAACCTTTATCCACATCGGCTGCAAAGAAACTTTTTGCTTTACCTTTGAACCGATCGGCCGATGCACGGAAAGCCTCAGATTGAGCCGGTGTCACCGGAGCCGCCGGCTGACGTGGCGGTTCAGCACCCGGTTGCACTGGGGCATTACCCGGTTGCCGCGGTGTATTTCCGTTATCGGGCTGTGGTTGTTCCGCATTTGAATCACGGGGGACATCCTCCGAACTGGCCCGACCAGTCGCCGGATCAACAGCCTTGGCACCATCCCGTTGCTCTTTGACCTTTAACTGATCAACCTCATCTTCCTTAACCATTTGGGAAACCGGCTGACCGCTAGCAGCCTGCGCCTCAGCTGATTGTCTGCGTGCTTCTTCGGCTACTTTTTTTGCTTCTGCTTCAAAGTCCTGTGTTGCCATTTTATACCTCCTGAACAATACTATATTTATTATAACTCATTTTTACTATTTTGTCAATTTTTATCCCCGAACTTCCTTTAAGAAATGTGCCAAACGGGCATTTTCCTCGGTAGCCTGAGCAGGTGATAAAACAACCTTGTCCGAATCGTCATGTGCCACAATCGGAGAAAAGTAAGCCGGATTAGTCGTTAAGACTTCCCAGGCTTTTTTGGCATCCTGCCGCATCATTTTTAAATAATTCCGAATCAGAGATTGACCGTCCACATGGAATTTTTCCTCGGCAATTTTAGCCGCAAAATGATTCACAATTTGTTCCACACGCCGTTCCCGATCCGTCAATTCCAGCAGAGATATACTGATCTGATCTTGAATTTCTTCCCCTTCTTTTTTTAATTCGGCTTCTTCCACATCTAATTTTAATTCCAAGTAGTCATAAAGCAGATTCTGCCAAAAATCTTGTC
The DNA here is from genome assembly GCA_017453485.1 of Alphaproteobacteria bacterium. Classification (GTDB taxonomy): domain Bacteria; phylum Pseudomonadota; class Alphaproteobacteria; order CAAHEQ01; family UBA3637; genus CALXZG01. The sequence continues at coordinate 12,520 of JAFTEW010000038.1, forward strand.
CGGCATAGGAATCTTTAACGATTTGAACGCATCGGTCAAAGGGTAATTTTGCCACATCCTTTTGCCCCATTAAATAGGAAGCAACGGAATTCATTTCCTGTAATGCTTTATCAACCGGGAATTCGGTGACCCCCATCGCGTCCACATCGACGCTGAGGGCTGGAGCGGCCGACAAAATATTTTTTTGGGCATAAAAACGTTGATATAATTGAAAAACTCTATCAGAAACAGACATAAAACCTCCTGTGCTTATCAGTCCCATTATACAATTTTTCGCAAAATAGTCCAGCAAAATTTGATATTTTTTATATTTTATTGATTTTATTTGATATTTTTATAAATTTTCTTTCAAAAAAAAGACTTGCATTTTTTTTAAAAAAAGGGTATGTTTGGCGCAAGTTTGATGAGTAGGAAAGATTATGCGTTTTTTTTCAACTTTGGTCAGTTTGTTCTTTTTTGGTTGCTTCTTGCTGGCCGCACTATTATTTCTTGTTGTTTTACGGTATTCCATGGATTTGCCGGATTACCGTCAGTTGGCCGATTATAGGCCGCAAATCACTAGTCGCTTATATGCGGCCGACGGTTCATTGTTGGCCGAATATGCTACCGAAAAACGAATTTTTGTGCCCGTTGATGAAATTCCGCCTCTGTTGAAATCGGCCTTTATTGCCGCCGAAGATAAAAATTTCTATACCCATGGCGGTGTGGATTTAACCGGTATTGCCCGCGCCGTGGTTGTTAACTTGAAAAATATGGGAAAGGGTCGGCGCAAAGTTGGGGCTTCTACCATCACGCAACAAGTAGCCAAAAATTTCTTGTTGACATCCGAACAATCATTGTCCCGCAAAATCAAAGAAGCCCTGCTTGCTCGTCGAATGGAACAGACCTTTACCAAAGACCATATTTTGGAATTATATTTAAATGAAATTTACCTGGGAATCGGGTCATATGGTGTTGCCAGTGCGGCGTTGAATTACTTTGATAAATCCATGTCAGAATTAACACTGGATGAAATTGCCTTTTTGGCCGCTTTGCCAAAAGGTCCCAACAATTACCATCCGATTCGAAAGCCGAAACAAGCCAAAGAACGGCGGGATTGGGTTTTACGGCGGATGGCAGAAGACGGGTACATTTCCTTCAAAGAAGCCGGATTGGCTATGCAGGTTCCCGTTCATATGACCGAACGGAAGAATGAAATGTTGGAAGATGCTGGTTATTATGCCGAAGAGGTGCGTCGTTTTGTCACCAAACATTATGGTGATGAAGCTATGTATAATGGCGGATTATTTATCCGAACATCCCTGGATCCGGCTTTGCAAAAAGCCGCAACCAAAGCCCTCAGAAACGGCCTGTTGGCTTATGATCGGCGACATGGTTATCGGGGCCCGGTCAAGCATTTTGATACATTTGCGGAAGCACAAGCCTTTATCCGGGAAAATGAAGTTCCTGCTTATGCGCCGAAGACATGGCTTTATGCAGCGGTTCAATCCGTCACGGGGCAAAAAGCCGTTATTCAATTACCTGACGATAATACGGGCTCTGTTTTATTAGAGGATTTAGAATGGGCTCGTCCCGCTTTGCCGGATGCCAAAATCGGCCCGAAAGTGCAGGCAGTTGATACTGTTTTGAAAGAAAATGATGTTATCCTGGTTTCTCCCAAGAAAGAAAAAAATCATTATTTATTACGTCAGCTTCCGGATGTAGAGGGGGCTTTAATTGCTTTGGATCCTCATACGGGACGAATTTTGGCCATGACAGGTGGTTTTTCATTTGAAAAAAATCAATTCAATCGAGCGATTCAAGCGGCCAGACAGCCGGGGTCTTCCTTTAAACCGTTTGTGTATTTGGCGGCACTGGATTCGGGATACACCCCGTCCAGTTTGATTTTGGATGCACCTTTGGTTATGGAAAATCCGGATGGTACCAAATGGAAACCGAAAAATTACAGTCAGGCCTTCTATGGTCCGACGACTATGCGTGTCGGATTGGAAAAATCCCGTAACTTGATGACTGTTCGCTTGGCTCAGGCCATCGGAATGCGAAAAATTTTGGAGTATGGTAAAAAGTTTGGTATTTCCGATAAATTGGAACCCGTCTTGGCAACGGCATTGGGGTCCGGAGAAACAACTTTGATCAAAATGACAACAGCATACGGTATGCTCGTCAATGGTGGAAAACATATCACACCCAGTCTGATTGATCGAATCCAGGATCGGGATGGTAAGACGATTTATAAACACGATACCCGTTCTTGTGAAAATTGTTCGAGGGATACGGCTAACTCGGATGAAAAGCCGGATTTACCGGATACACGTGAACAAATTCAGGATCCGGTCAGCGCTTATCAAATGGTTAATATCTTAACCGGGGTCGTTGAACGGGGAACAGGTCGGGTAGCCCGTGCCGTTAAAAAGACACTCGGTGCCAAAAGCGGTACCAGCAATGATAGTCACGATGCCTGGTTTATTGGTTTTTCTCCGGATTTGGTTGTCGGTGTCTGGGTGGGATTTGACACGCCGCAAACCTTAGGCCCGAATGAAACCGGCGGTGTTGCCAGCGGTCCGATTTTCCGTGATTTTATGGCGGATGCCTTAAAAGACAAAGCAGATACGCCTTTCCGCGTACCGACCGGTGTTGATTTGGTTCGGGTCAATGCGACCAGCGGCAGACCGGCCGAACCCGGTGATACCAATGTGATTATAGAAGCTTTTCGGAGCGGGACGGATTTATCCAAACCAACCCCCGTTATCGGTGGTCGCGATATGATTATCCAAGATGATGATGCTCTACCCGATATGGGCGGTGTATATTAAAGGAGACCAAAATGAAAGCAGAAATACTTTCCTTGAACGAAAAATACAGAGAAGTTCTTACCCTTCTTAAGGAGCGTCTTTGACTGGGATAATGCCCGTCTCAGATTAGAAGAATTAGATGCTTTGACTGCTGCCCCGAATCTGTGGAATGATGCGGAAAGAGCCCAAAAGTTGATGACAGAACGTAATACGCTATCGGCAGCCGTTCAGCGTATAACCGAATTGGAAACACAAATCGGAAATACTTATGATATGATTGAAATGGCCGAATCCGAAAACGAGATGGAATTACTGGCTGAAGCCGAACAGGCTTTTACTGCTTTACAACCGGTTGTTGAACAGGCGGAATTGGAAAGTTTACTGTCTGCCGAAGGAGATAAAAATGATGCCTTTTTAGAAATTCATTCCGGTGCCGGCGGAACTGAAGCTCAGGATTGGGCCGATATGCTCCGACGTATGTATATGCACTGGGGCGAAAAAGCCGGATATAAAGTTGATTTATTGGAGGAAAGCGAAGGGGAAGAAGCCGGCATCAAATCATCCACTTTAAAATTTTCCGGACCAAATGCCTATGGTTGGTTGAAATATGAATCGGGTGTTCATCGGTTGGTGCGTATTTCACCGTTTGATTCAAATGCACGGCGGCATACCAGCTTTGCTTCGGTTTGGGTTTATCCTGTTGTGGATGATTCCATTCAAATTGATATCAATCCGGCGGATTGTCGTATTGACCTTTATCGGGCCAGCGGGGCCGGCGGACAACACGTCAATCGGACGGAAAGTGCCATCCGTATTACCCATATTCCAACCGGTATCGTCGTTGCCTGTCAAACACAACGCAGCCAATTTGCCAATCGGGATGAGGCTTGGCGTATGTTAAAGGCCCGTCTTTACGAAATGGAACTACAAAAACGTCGCGAGCAACAAGGTGCAGTTGAAGCCGCCAAAGGCGACAACGGTTGGGGAAATCAAATTCGATCCTATGTTTTACAACCTTATCAAATGGTAAAAGATTTGCGCACCGGTTTTGAAACATCCGATACCCAAGGGGTTTTAGACGGCGACTTGGACGGCTTTATGCGAGCGTCCCTGGCAGAATTAGCCAAACAAAAACGGGGGGAATAAATGGAACTGTTCAAAAAGACAAAATTGTTGGAACATAAAATAACGACTTTTTTATCTAATATTGATAAAAGCGGTTATTTATTTCAACTGGCTTTTAAAAACTATTTTAAAAATAACATTTCGCCGGAATTTTTGGATTTGCGGTTAGAGGTCAGCCATTTAGAAGCCGCCAACGATGCGTTGCGTCGTGATATTGAAAACCAACTGTATGCCCAAATGATTATGCCGGATATGCGTTCGGATATCTTAAAGTTGGTTGAAGGATGTGATAAAATTATCAACAAATATGAAACGGATTTGATTTTGTTATCCATTGAAAAACCAAAGATTCCCAAGCAACTGAAAGCAAAAATTATGGATATGATTGAAACGAATATCCGTTGTGTCACCCTGCTATTGGGAGGAATTCAGGCCTTCTTTGATGGAAAAAGCAGTGCGGATTTTATTCAAGAAGTGTCTGTTTTAGAACATCAGATTGATATTCAGGCAATGGAATTGAAACAAATGGTTTTTCAGGATATGAAACTGCCTTTGGCTCGTCAACTACAATTAAAGGAATTTATCTATGGCATTGAAAAAATATCCGATATGAGTGAGGACATGGCCGATTCCTTATCCGTTTTTGTGGTGAAACACGCCGTATGATTATTATTGCAGGAATTGCGGCGTTGATTTTGGGCTGGTCGTTGGGGAAAAATAACCTCAGCAATCTGTTCGGGACGGCTGTCGGCACGCGTATGATACCTTTGTCAGCGGCTGCCTGTTGGGCCGGTGTTTTTATTTTTATCGGCGCTTTTTTCAGCAGTTCTGCCACAACATCCAGTATTTTAAAAATAAGTGATCTGAAAACCGTTCGGGATATTATCGCTGTCACGTTGTCCGCCATTGTTATTTTGGAATTTTTGTCCCATTTCGGGATCCCCGCGTCCATTGTCCAAACAATTGTCGGTTCCCTTATCGGATGGAATGTTTATCATCATCTCAACATTGATTGGCATTCGGTTTGTCAATTGGCGCTGGCCTGGTTGACAGCACCATGCTTGGCAGCGATTATCAGTTGCCTGTTGATGCGATTTGTGTATTACATATTGCATCGTTGGCCAGTTTCTTTATTTAATCGTTATATGCTTGAAAAATACGGTCTGTTATTTATGGGAATGATGGCGGCTTATACTTTGGGGGCTAACAATATCGGCACCATTACTGGCCCGTATCTGGATGTTTTCAATACTCTAAATTCATCTGTCATAACATTTTGTGTTTGTTTGGCTATTGGCATTGGTTGTTTTATGGCAGACAGGAATGTCATAGCCACCGTTGGACAGAAATTGTTTCCGCTGTCACCGATGGAGGCAATGGTTGTTATGGTTGGAACGACCGTCAGTATGATTTGTTTTTCAATGCAGAGTTTACGCCTGTTTTTAACGACTTTGAAACTACCGACGTTTCCGTTGGTCCCCATCCCGGTATCAAGTGTTATGATTGGGGCTATTTGCGGAATTGCCCTGACAAAAGGTGGTTATGGGTTGCGTTTTTCTGTTTTGGGGCGTATCATTATATCATGGTTTTTGGTCCCCGTTGCATCGGCGATTTTTTGCTATTTGTTTTTAGCCATATGGAGATAATATGAAAAAAATCGGTTTAATTTTCAAAAAGATTTTTCACGTCATCGTTCGCATTATTGAAACGGCGCTTGCGTTTGTTATTGTCGTCGGTGGGTTGGCATTGGGGCGGCTGTATCTGTCGCCGATTGAAATTAAGGATTTTTTACCGACTTTGGAACGGCACTTGTTGCCACCTGATTCCGGTCTAAAACTGGATGCTGAATCCGTGACACTTCATGCAGCATTTAGCCGGGAAGGCCTCCTTCATATTGCCGTTAAGGATTTAACCCTGATTCAGAAAAATGAAAAAGCGGCTCTTCGTTTACCCGAGGTTGATGTTTTTTATCATCTGGGGCATATTTTGACATTGAATTATACGCCTAATAATATTCGAATCCAAAAGGCTTTTTTAAGGCTGATTATTGATAAAAACGGACGTGTCAGCCTATATAGTTCCGATTTGGAAACCGCCGAAAAAGCACCGCCAGAAAAAGTGGCAACCCTTCCCATAGACAATACGGGGACAAGCGTTTTGGAATTATTGATTCAACAACTGTTGTCCCTGGATGGTGTTTCTTTGACAAATGCCGGTATTTTAATTGATGACCGTCAAAAAAATCAAAAATTAGGATTGCGTCATTTAAATTTAGAAATTGAAAGACAACCCGGACTCAATCATGCTTTTCAGGCTACCGCAACGGCTAAAATCGGTGATGATACAACCCAAATTTCGGCGGAGGCACAATTAAATAAACCTTCTCGGAAAATGAGTTTTGATATTGAATTTGATAAATTATATCTGAAAAATCTGGCCCGTATCTTACCTGTCTTATCCAAAGCCGATTTAATCGTCAGTGCAAAAGTCAATGGTTTGTTTGATTTTAAACAAAGTTGTGAAGACATCGTTAACTGTTTTAAGGAAAGTCAATTTCAAATCAAAATTTTAGAACCAGGCACATTGGATTTACCCGAACCGCTGACCAATTTATACCGTATTCAATCCGGCACCATTAACGGGGCAGTTTCAAATCATTTGGAACAAATTAAAATCGCTAAATCAACGGCCAAGTTGGTCAACGGGCCAAGTGCGACCTTGGAATTAGATGTGACCGGATTGGATGCCTTTTTAAAAGATGGGCGGTTAGATCACATCAAAACCGTTTTAAAATCGGAACTCTCGTCTTTACCGATAGATCAAGTTCCTTCTGTTTGGCCGGTTGCAACAGGTCCGGATGCTCATGCATGGGTTAAGGCAAATATCACCGCCGGAACGGTTGATAAAGCATTTTTTACCTTGAATTTTACTGGTGATGAGTTGGTGGATTTATATGGTGAAATACCCGTTCACGGTGTAAAAGTCCGTTATTTGGATGAAATGACACCTGTCCAGGATTTTGCCGGAACGGTCAAACTTTATCCGGATCGAGTTTTGATTACAGGGAATAAAGGTACCCTTAATCAGATAAAATTAAAGGATGCTACCATTGATTTAACCGATTTACAGAATGACATTTCTCATGCTAAAATTATCTTGTCTGCGGAAGGACCGGTTCGTGATGCTATGGATTTGATTGCTGAAAAACCGTTGGAATTCCCGCAAATGTTTGGGTTAGATACCACACAAACGGGTGGTCGGGCAACGGTTGATTTGGATTTATCTTTTCCATTAATTGATGATTTAGAAACAACCGATGTAAAGGTGATGGTTAAATCCAAGATTACGGATGGTCGTTTCCCGACGATATGGGATTCTTATCCTTTAACAAAGGGGGATTTTGATTTATCCGTCACCAATAAAAATTTAAAATTAGCCGGTATCGGCTATTTGGCGGACATTCCTGTCACACTTTCCTGGACCGAAGATTTTACGGCTATCAAGAAAAATGATATTCATTCCGTTTATGATATCTCTGCCACTGTTGATTGGAAACAATTAGGTAAACAATTGCCGGCTATTGATCCTTACACAGACGGCACTTTTACTGTTAAGGGACAAATTAAAGAATCTAATACCGGAAAAGTCACAGGGCAATTGCATTTTGATTTGACTCAATCCGACTTATTCCTGTATCCGATTTCGACCGAAAAACCGACAAAAGCCCCTTTGACGGCGGATATTTCGTTGACAAATTTAAAAAATGATACATCTGTCACATATACGGTGAAGGGGGCAGCCGACATTAAATCCGTTAATCCGATACAAATCAGTGGTCAGGCGAATTTCGGGGATAAGACTCAAATCACAATTAAGGAATTGATTGCCCCGAAAACAGATTTATCCGGTTCGCTGACGTTGAACAATACGGATAATATTGATATCAGGTTAAAGGGAAACTCTTGGAATGCGGTCGGTTTCTATCAAAAGCCGAAAGGACAAAGCAATTCTTCTGCTGAAATCAGTATTCCGGCCCGCCTAAAATTAGATGTGGATCTGCGACGACTTATTTTAGCAGAAGATTCCCCGATTACTAATCTGCGTATTGCCGGGCAAAAGGAAAACAATTTATGGCAATCTTTATCCGTCAATGCAGTTGCCGGTTCTCCGTTTAATTTGTCTTATCAGCCCAAAAAGCAAACATTAACGGCGGCAAGTTCCGATTTTGGGGAACTCATCCGTCGCATTGGCATTACCGACCAATTGTTAAAGGGAAATTTATCCTTGACGGCCAAACAGCAAAAAAACGGGGGATTTGATGGGAAAATCAATATTAAAAAACTGTCTTTGAAAGACCCCGGTTTCTTGGTGCAGGCCGCTACCATCTTGGGCATTGTTGACGGTATCCGCGGTCAGGATTTGACTTTTTCCGAAGGGCAGGTTCCCTTTGTTGTTGAACCGCAACGGGCTTTAAAAATCCGGCTCACAGACGGTTATTTATCGGGAACAAGCCTGGGGATTACCTTTGAAGGGGATGTTTCAGGGGCAAAGATTGCTATTGTCGGTTCTGTTATTCCGGCCTATGTTATCAACAGCTTGCCCGGGAAAATTCCCTTAATCGGAGGATTATTCCGGGATAGTGACGGCGGCGGCCTGATTGGGGCAAAATATCAAATTAACGGTTCGATTTTTAATCCTGAGGTTTCGTTCAGTGCTCTTAAATCCATGGCACCGGGGATTTTAGGAAAATTGGTTAAATAAGTTTTTGGCATATATTTTCCATGGATTCCGGGCCAAGCCCGAAGTGATAAAAGGATTTATATGCTGATGAATCCCCAATCAGGCGAGGGATAACAGCAAAGGAACGTAGCCGTCATACCACACTCCACCTGTCTCACCATCGCATGGATGGTAGCCGATATATAAGGATAATCTCACGTAAAATAAATCAAAAAAATCCCCGGATTGTTCCGGGGAATGACTTTGACCGATTTTATTTTTTCTTGGGTGTTAAAACGGTTTGTCCGCCCATATAAGGTTGTAAAACCTTTGGAATACGAACTGTTCCATCGGCTTGTAGGTTATTTTCCAAAAAGGCAATCAACATACGTGGTGGGGCAACCACCGTATTGTTCAACGTATGGGCAAAGTATTTTTTCCCATCTTTGCCGGCAACCCGAATCTTTAAACGACGGGCTTGCGCATCACCCAAAGTTGAGCAAGAACCGACCTCAAAGTATTTTTTTTGCCGAGGAGACCAGGCTTCCACATCACAGGATTTAACTTTCAAATCCGCCAAGTCACCCGAACAGCATTCCAATGTCCGAACCGGAATATCCATTGATCGGAACAAATCAACAGTATTTTGCCATAATTTATTATACCAGGCCATACTGTCTTCTGGTTTGCAAATGACAATCATTTCCTGCTTTTCAAATTGGTGAATCCGATAGACACCGCGTTCTTCCAAACCATGAGCACCTTTTTCCTTGCGGAAACACGGCGAATAGCTGGTCAAAGTATAGGGCAGGTTGTCTTCCGGAATAATTTGATCAATAAATTTACTGATCATAGAATGCTCGGATGTGCCGATTAAGAACAAGTCTTCTCCTTCAATTTTATACATCATGGCATCCATTTCGGCAAAGCTCATCACCCCTTCTACAACCTGGGAACGAATCATAAACGGTGGCACACAATAGGTAAAACCACGTCCGATCATAAAGTCACGGGCATAGGCTAAAACAGCCGAATGTAAACGGGCAATATCACCCATTAAATAATAAAAACCGTTTCCGGCAACCCGGCGGGCGCTGTCTAAATCTATTCCATTGAAAGATTCCATAATATCAATGTGATAGGGTATATCAAAATCCGGAACAATAGGCTCTCCGAAGCGTTCGACTTCTACGTTTTCGGAATCATCTTTTCCGACCGGAACAGAATCATCAATAATGTTCGGAATAGTCATCATTCGGGTCCGAATTTCTGATTGTAAAATTTCTTGTTCGCCTTCTAATGCCGTAATTTTTTCACCGATAGCGGTGCTTTCGGCCCGGATGGCTTCGGCTTCTTCTTTCTTTCCTTGCCCCATTAAGGCCCCGATTTGTTTGGATAATTTTGTACGTTGTGCACGCAAGGATTCAACCTCGGTAATAGCGGCCCGATTCTTTTTGTCCAAATCAATTACTTCATCCACCAGGACCAATTTTTTGTCCTGGAATTTCTTTTTAATATTTTCTTTAACCAAATCCGGATTTTCCCGAACTAATTTGATATCAATCATATTTTTCTCCTTTACATAAATAACGATACAATTTTAGCAAATAACGGATAAAGCGTTCCGACAAACCAGCCGATGATATTTATCCCAGAAACTTGTGACAGCAATATTACACCAATTAAAATAAAAAATCCATACTTTTCTGTTGATTGATATTTTATCGCGTATCTTAAAGGGAGCAGAGATACTAAAATGCGTCCACCATCCAGGGGCAAAATCGGCAATAAATTGAAAATACCGATGATTAAAGACAAAGATATTCCGTTTCGTAAATTAGCCACCAACCAATCTAAAAACAAACCGTCTGGAAGTGTTTCCAATCCGATGCGACCGATAATGACAAACAATATTGCCAACAACAAGTTTGAAAGTGGTCCAGCCGCAGCCACCAACCCCATGTCTCGTTTTGGATGATTCAGGCGATTAAAATTAACCGGTACCGGCTTTGCCCAACCGAAAAGGATGGGAGCGTTGCTTAAAAATAAAAAGGCAGGAAGTAAAAGGCTACCGATTAAATCAATATGCGGGATGGGATTAAGGGTTAATCGATTGGCCTCTAAAGCAGTCCTATCCCCTAATTTTAATGCCATAAATCCATGTGCACATTCATGTATAATCATGCATAATAACAATGGGATAATCCATGTTGTTAAAGTATATATCAAATTAAACTCTCCGCTGCTTTTAATCGTTTTTGGGATAATGGGGACAGTTTCGTTATACTTGGGAATAAAGCCTCCATATCAGCAAAAATACCATTGCAATGAAGAACGGAATCACATCCTGCCATTAGAATTTTGTTGGCAATTTCTGCTGGTGTCCCGAAAGAAGAAAGTGCCCCCATGGTCATATCATCACAAATTAGAAAACCATTGAAACCGATTTTATTCCGAATATAATCTATGGCTGTTTTTGAAAGGGTGGCTGGTTTTTCCCTGTCCAACGCCGTGTAAATCACGTGGGCTGTCATTCCCCAAACCGGCGTATCCACCTGCCTGAATGGATAAAAATCAGTTTTTTCTAAGGTCTTTAAACTAGCCCGAACTGTCGGTAATTTTTGATGCGGGTCAACAATGACACGTCCGTATCCTGGAAAATGTTTAACAATCGGCATTAACCCGGCAGACAAAGCTGTATCAATGGATATTTGCGCTAATTCGGCCACAATTTCGGGACTGTCCGAATAACATCGATGAGCCATCACGTTATGATCCCGATGTTGAACATCCAAGCAAGGCCAACAATCGCAATTGATACCTAATTCCAGCAATTCCTTCGCCAAAGTTTTTGCATGCTTTTTGACGGCACGAATAGCCTTTTTTTTATCATCCAGATATAATTTTCCGAATTCTTCCGCATGGGGCAGTTTTGTCCAATAAGGCGGTTTTAACCGTTGAACCGTGCCACCTTCCTGGTCAATCAAAACAGGGGCATTTGTGCGTCCGACACATTTTCGAAAATCGACAATTAATTTTTTTAATTGCTCGGGATTTTGAATATTTCGTCTGAACAAAATTAACCCAAGCGGATTATACTTTTGAAACAGAGCATACTCTTGTGGTGTTAATTCGGGCCCCTGACATCCGACAATAATGGCCTTGACAGGCGTTTTCATTTGTTTGTTCCTCCTTTAACAGGAACACATTCTTGCTTTTTGGCTTTTAATTTAGAGCAGAGGGCTGCTGCCTGATCCCGTGTTTTAAAGCGCCCAACCTGTAAACGATAAAAAGTTCCTTTACCGGCGATATTAGCCGATACGATTTCATGCGACATATCGGATAATAAGGCTTTTTGCTTTTTGGAAATTTCGTTCCATGCTTTTTCGGCGGTTCCTTTTTTGCTTGTCGATAAAAGTTGAACACGCCAAAATTCAACCTCTTTAGAGGGGTGTTTTTCATTGATTTGAGCCGTTTTTTGATTATTTGAAACGGATTGAACCGTTGCTTTTGGCAATTCGGTTTTTGTTTCCTTTGTCAAAGCATCCTTATGTTTTTTTTGAGGATTTATTTCTTCTATGATAAAAGATGTATCGGATTGTTGTGTCGGTATGCTTTCAACGGATTCGGCAACTTCACTCATAATTTCAGGTAAAACGGGTTCTTCGGGTTCCGGAAACAGTTTTTCGATTTTCGGTGGTATTTCCCGCGAACGGTTATATATGACTTGCCCGGCTTCAACGGATTGGCTATTTTTTTGCTCGTCCGGTTTCACTTTAACGGGGGTAGGTGTTGCTGTGATTGTGATAACATCATCCGGTTGTTTGTCATCGCCGAACAAAAAAACAACAGTCAATATGATGACCAAGAGACCTATAAAAGCACTTAAAGCAATTAAATGCCCCTTAAAGGATGAAAATGTTTTTTTATCAAACGATTCATCGGAAATATCTTCCGTTTTTTCAACGGGTAAATTCGGCAAAGGTTCAGAATTTTCGGTATTATTCGATTCAAACACCGGTTCCTTCCGCTTTATAATATCATCTGACAATTCTTTAATTTTATCAAATTCATCCATAATTATATCCTTTCAACACTTACATCATAACATTAGCATTGTTTTATCCCAAAAGGCAAGCCTTTTTTACCCCGGTTAAAAAAAATCCTAAAAAAACGGCCCCACTTGGAACCGTTTCTTTTGATTCTAAACCTAACTAATCTTCCGTATCATTATCCGAAATGATTTTATAAGCAGATTCAGGCGTTTTGACTTGTCGTAAGGCCGAAGCAACCGAATCATCCCGAAGTAATCGAGATAACCTGGCCAGAGCTTTTAAGTGATCAGCCCCGGCTTCTTCCGGAACCAACAGCAGAAAAGCCAAATCAACCGGCTTATCATCTACGGATTCGAAATCAACAGGGGTCGTTTTAATGAAAGCACAAAAAATATGCTTTAATGTTCCCAGCCGCGTATGCGGCAAAGCAACACCGCGACCGATACCCGTTGTGCCGAGACGCTCCCGCTCAATCAACGCATCCAAAATCATGCGCTCATCCATACCGGTTTTTTCCGAAGCCAATTCCGCCAACATTTCCAACAATTGTTTTTTACTGACGGCATCGGCATTACAGATAATCGAATCCGGTGTTAAAATATCGGTAATTCTCATAGGTGACCTGACTTATTTATTCTTCGGATCAATCCAACCGATATTGCCGTCAGCCCGACGATACACCATATTCAATCCGCCATGAGCCGTATTTTTGAACATTAACGCCGTCAAACCTTCTAAATCCATCCGCATAACGGCCTCACTGACCGTACAGACGGGAAGAGCCGTTTGCATCTCGGCAATAATAATCGGAGCATCGGCGACTTCTTCTTTATCTTTTTCGGCATCAATGACAGACATATCCACCATTTCAACCTTTTGAGCTTTATGACCGACTAACTTGTTCTTATATTTACGGAGTTGTCTGGCGATCTTTGCCACGGCTTCATCCAACGAAGCATAAGCATCAGCCGATGTCCCGTAAGCATTGATCACCGTTCCGCTGGCCGGACGAACCATGATATCAGTTTTAATCAATGCGCCATCTTTGGCGACCTTGATATCGGCACTGACCGCTTCTTCAAAATATTTGGAAACTGCTCCGGTTAATGCTTTATCTGCATAATCACGGAGATTTTCACCTAAATTTATTTGTTGTCCTGTAATAATAATTTGCATTGTTTTATCTTTCTTGTTAAAATTAACCGAAAATACAAAATGTATCCTAGCGTTTTTTTTTATCATTGTCAAGAGGTGTTATGAAAACTTCCCAAAAACCAATCAGTGTCTATATTCATTGGCCGTATTGTTTGTCAAAGTGTCCGTATTGCGATTTTGCCAGTTCGGTTTGCTCGGTCATAGATGAAGATAAATTGTTTCAAGGATATCAAAGGGATATAAAATTATGGTTGGGCAACCGGCCCGTCGATACAGTATTTTTCGGTGGTGGAACGCCTTCTTTAATGTCACCGAGATTGGTTGATAAAATTTTAAACCAAATTGGACAATTGACATCTTTTACCGGGAATCCGGAAATAACGATTGAAGCAAATCCTGACGCGATTGATATTTGTAAAATGCGACAGTTTCATAATTTAGGTATCAATCGATTATCTGTTGGCGTGCAATCATTGGTCGATTCGGATTTACGCTTTTTGGGACGAAAACATACAGTTAAAAAGGCCTTAACCTGTGTGCGGGAAGCCCAAACCGTTTTTGACCGAATTAATGTGGATTTAATCTATGCCAGACCAGGCCAAACCCTTCAATCATGGGCAGATGAATTAAAAACGGCCTTGGACCTGGGATTAACACATTACTCCCTATATCAATTGACAATTGAGGATAATACCGTCTTCGGACGAAAAAAAATCAAACCTTTGTCTGATGATGCGGCCGCCCGATTATATCAATTAACTGATGAAATAATGAATACGGCTAATCTGCCGGCCTATGAAGTATCCAATTATGCCAAATCGGGAGAGGAATGTCGTCATAATTTAGCCTATTGGACAGGGGAGGATTATGTCGGAATCGGTCCGGCTGCACATGGAAGGGTGGGATTAAAAGCCATCGGTAATCCGCGGGGTTTATCTGAATGGCTTGACAAGGGGCCGACGATTGAAAATCTGACCAATTCACAAAAACAAATGGAACGGTTGTTAATGGGGCTCCGCTTGCGCCAAAAATGGTATCCTAAAAATGGTTTGAATTCATCAATTATTAAGCGATTCGTTCAGGATGGTTTTCTGGAAGAAAATAATGTCGGTATCAGACCGACTTTATCCGGAACCCTTATTTTAGATAAATTGATATTAGATTTAATGCCGAATTAATTATTGGAAAAAATTTAATGCTTCGGTAACGGATGACGAATCACCGACGGAAATGATATTTGCTTCCCCGGTCATTCGACGCACAAGGCCTGCCATTACTTTTCCATTTGCACACTCGATAAAAGTATCAATGCCTTGATTGATGATATAGGTGATGCTTTCGCGCCACCGAACCGTTCCGGTTATTTGGGCTATCAAATTATTTTTAATAACGGTCGGATCCGTTTCAGGGTGGGCGGTTATATTTGAAACAACAGGACATTTTGGCGAAGTGATGTTGGCCTTTGTAATCAAGGGGAACATTTGTTCCTGTGCTTTCTGCATAAACGGACAGTGAAAAGCACCCGATACAGCCAAGGGTATGACTCTTTTAGCCCCTAATTTCTGTGCTTCTTCTTTAACACGTTCCAAGGCTGCCGAATGGCCGCTGACAATAATTTGTCCCGGACAATTGTCATTTGCAATAAATGTCTGTTCCGTTGGTGTTGAAGCAAAAGTCAAAACAGTTTGAACTTGTTCAATGCTCAGCCCCAGAATGGCTAACATTCCCCCCGTTTTTTTCTGCGCCGCATCAGCCATTGCTCGTCCCCGGTGTTGCAGTAAACGGGTCGTTTCGGAAAGGGTGAGTGCTCCCGCTGCACAAAGGGCCGTATATTCTCCCAAAGAGTGTCCTGCCATCAAAGCAGCCTTCTCGGATATCAGGTATCCCAATTCTTTTTCCAATACCCGAACAACCGCCATACCGACGGCCATAATAGCCGGTTGGGCATTTTGCGTTTGGGTTAATGTCGCCAAATCGCCTTGAAACATCAAAGTGCTTAAATCTTGGTGTAATGTATCATCTACTTCTTGAAAAACGTCTTTGGCAACGGAAAAGTTTTGATACAAATCGAATCCCATTCCAATGGATTGAGAACCTTGCCCGGAAAAAAGAAATGCTGTTTTCATGAAAGAACCTTTGTTTATTTTTATGCCATTATACATAAATCAAGTCTGAAATCAAGTTATTTTAAAACGGCTTTATCAGAAGCCAGCTCTAATTTTTCCAATTCTTTAATCTTATCGCGCAAACGGCCGGCTTCTTCAAAATTTAAGGCTTCTGCCTCGGCCAACATTTGTTTCTTTAATCGGGCAATGATATCGGCTACATTTTCAACCAAATCAATTTTTAGAGATTTGGAAACGGATGTTTTTTCTTGATCTAACTCGCCGAACTCTTTCATTAAATCAGGTATTTCTTTGCGAATTGTTTTAGGGGTAATATGATGCGCCGTATTAAATGCCATTTGTTTTTCACGTCGCCGCTTGGTTTCCGTAACAGCGGCCATAATAGATCCTGTCATCTTGTCGGCATACAAAATGACCCGGCCGTTGGCATTTCGGGCTGCTCGTCCGATTGTTTGGATAAGGGAAGTCGTTGACCGTAAAAAGCCTTCTTTATCCGCATCCAAAATAGCAACCAATTCTACCTCGGGGATATCCAATCCTTCACGGAGCAGGTTAATACCGACCAACACATCAAATGTGCCTAGACGTAAATCACGAATAATTTGAATCCGTTCCAAAGTATCAATATCCGAATGCATATATTTTGCTTTGATTTTGTTTTCCAACAAAAATTCGGTTAAATCTTCGGCCATTTTTTTTGTCAGAGTCGTGACCAATACGCGACCATGTCTTTTGGCAATATCTTGACATTCGGCCATTAAATCTTCAACCTGATTGGCAATCGGGCGAATAATACATTCCGGATCCAATAATCCGGTCGGCCGGATAATTTGTTCGGTATAAACACCTTTTGTCTGGTCCATTTCCCAAGGCCCCGGTGTCGCCGATACAAAAATTGTTTTAGGACGCATTGCATCCCATTCTTCAAATTTTAACGGTCGATTATCTAAACAACTCGGAAGCCGGAAGCCATATTCTGACAAAGTTGTTTTTCGTGATCTGTCCCCACGATACATAGCTCCGATTTGCGGAATGGTCACATGACTTTCATCTACAAACAGTAAAGCGTCTTTCGGTAGGTATTCAAATAGGGTTGGTGGGGCTTCACCGGGGTTTCGGCCGGTTAAATGCCGTGAATAATTTTCGATTCCCTTACAAGAACCGGTGGCCTCCATCATTTCCAAATCATATTTGGTGCGACTGGCTAAACGTTGGGCTTCCAACACTTGCCCGTTAGCCTCGTAAAAGGCCAATCTGTCTTTCAACTCTGCTTTAATAGTCTTGATGGCTTGGGACAGAGCAGGCCTTGGTGTCACATAGTGGCTTGCCGGGAAAACGATTATTTCATTTAGTACCATTTTTTTTTGCCCGGTGAGTGGATCAAACTCATAAATACTTTCCAGCTCATCGCCGAAAAAAGATAAACGCCAGGCCAGGTCTTCGTAATGGCTGGGAAAAATATCCAATATATCTCCGTTGCGTCGAAAAGTGCCTCTCTCAAAGGCAATATCATTTCGGACATATTGCAATTCGGTCAGCTGACGGGATAGTTCCTGCATATCAACCGTATCACCGGGTCTGAGTTGAAAAGCCATTGATGAATAACTTTCGGCATCCCCGATACCATAAATGCAGGAAACGGAAGAAACGATAATAACGTCCCGTCGTTCTAAAATATGTCGTGTGGCAGAATGTCGTAATCGATCAATTTGTTCGTTAATGGCCGAATCTTTTTCAATATAGGTATCGGTTCGGGGAATATAGGCTTCGGGTTGATAATAATCATAATAGGATACAAAATATTCAACGGCATTTTCCGGAAAAAAGGCTTTCATTTCGGCATACAGTTGTGCTGCCAATGTTTTATTATGTGCCAAAATCAGGGCAGGGCGCCTGACTGCATTGATGATCTGTGCCATGGTAAACGTTTTTCCGGATCCGGTAATACCCAATAGAACCTGATCTTTTCTATTTTCTTCAATACCTTTTATCAATTCGGCAATAGCCTGTGGCTGATCGCCGGCAGGCTTAAATTCCGAATGCAATTTAAAATCGGCATCCCCCGTTAAATCCGGTTTTTGATAAAGCGGTATCATTTTTTGGCTTTCCGAGGTTGCGATTTCTTTTTAATTTGTTTATCTTTTTTTAGAGGGATATGGGTCACTTCTTCTTTAAAATCAATCATTCCTTGTTTTAAATCGGAAAAAAGATCCCGGAAAGAAGGTCGCGGTGTTCCCCATCGATTAAGTTGATAATATGTTCCGAACAGGGTAAATCCCAGCAAAACAACCACACTGTAATTCATACCTTTTTCCAAACTCATAAATGCTAAAAGCGAAAGCAATAACAAGATAAAGAATAAATATCTGGATAAACGGGCAGGGGATATATTTTTTTCAATGGCCTTTTCGATAAAGAATGTTGGGGATATTTGCCCCCGGTGCAACAACGGATACAATCCGAAGGCCCAAATGACCTCACTTAAATCGTAGGAAAAAGCAATGAATGGGGCCCAAACAAAACCTTGTGTCACAAGGGCTATCCAAATCAACCCGATCATATAACCGGCTATCAGCGAGGCAAAAGAACCTAAGATGCGGAAACCGGTAAAAATTCTGGTTGTCTCCGTGATGGCAATTATGGCAATGAATATGTAGAATAAGGGCATCAATAATGTTGTCGGTAAAATGCCCATCTTGGTTAAAAGCAAAATGAAAAAACCTTGGGTTAATAATGTCAGGACTGATAAATACGGTACCCGATCCATTATTGAAAACAGGTTCATAATTCCATACAAAATAAAGCCGCAAATCAGGTATGCCGGGACAACCCAATAACCGACATCCGGCAAGGGAAAATGCAGAACGCTAAGTAAACAAATAAGGCATAGAAAACATTCGCGGATGAAGGGATTGTCTACTTTCAACCGACAAAACAAAAGAACACAAGAACAGAGGAAAGAGAATATGAACGGTAATAAAAGTTGATGGGATACAGCGACACCGGATAAAGCAACAACAGAGATAGCCACAAGTGTCACTCCTCCTATGAAATCAGTCGGTTGTGATAAAGGAAAATGTTTTCGGTAAAAACGGATGAGCGAACTCATGACAACCGTTGTTGTGGACAACACCAACAAAGCCCAGACAAAAGTCAAGACAAAACTTAACATCTTTTCCCCTCCTGATTCATTAAGCTTTATGGCGGAAAGATATGCGTCCCTTTGTTAAATCATAGGGAGTCATTTCAATATCAACTTTATCCCCGACCATGACACGAATCCGAAATTTACGCATTTTACCGGAGGTATGTGCCAAAATCTCGTGTCCGTTTTCTAATTTGACACGAAACGTTGCATTCGGCAAGGCTTCAACCACGGTTCCGGTAAATTGTAATACTTCTTCTTTTGCCATAAAATCTCCTTAACTTACATTAAAAAACGGAACTATTTTATTCTTTTTTTTCTTTTTTTGCAAGAAAAAAATGCAATCTTTTCGGGGATTTTTCAAAAAAATGAAAAATTATGTTGCTTTTTTTGAAATTTGTTTTATACTAAAAAGATGTATTGTGAGGTGTTGTTATGTCAGAAAGTTTGGTAGAACAGGAAAAAAACTTTAATATCTTAAAAAATCCGGCCGGGGATTTGATGATTCTGATTCGGGCCCGGTTGGATGATTCCAATCACCCCAAGATTATTTACAATGGCGGAAAACATGCCGTTCTATATCGCAATGATGGAAATGTGGTTGTTTTGGATTTTATTCATCCGTCTGTTCGGGCTGATTTAGAGCGAGTTTTAAATCTGTTGGTTGTGGAAGCGCATGACGGCTCAATTATTCGGGAATATATGGCTGAGGTCAAGCATATGAAAGAAATCCCGCTTCCAAACGGATTACAGTTAAATTAAACAAGTTTGAAATAAAAAAAGGATGAAGCAATCATCCTTTTTTTTCTTGCTTAAAACGAACAATATCGGCTCCCAGGGCTGTTAATTTTTCTTCAACACGATGATAACCGCGATCAATGTGGTAAACCCGTTGAACAATGCTTTCACCCTTGGCGACAAGACCGGCTAAAACCAATCCGATTCCCCCTCGTAAATCAGAGGAAGTCACCGTTGCGCCTGACAATTCTGATACCCCGTGTATCAGTATGTTTTTGTTATCAATAATCTGTATATTTGCCCCCATACGATTCAATTCCGGGACATGCATAAATCTGTTTTCGTAAATGCGTTCTGTGACCAAAGAATCGCCCTTGGCAACCGAAAGCATTGTTGTCAACAGTGGTTGGGAATCTGTCGGGAAACCCGGATATTCAGATGTTGTAATCGGTGTTGCGACTAAATTGGCATGTGTGGCATCCACCAGCAAGCCATCTTGTGTTTGAGTTAATTCAATTTGGCTGGGGTAAAGTGTTTCGGCAACGGATTGCATCAATGATATATCACCGCCTTTGATCATAACTCTGCCCCGCGTCAGGGCAGTGGCAACCGCAAAAGTAGCCGTTTCAATACGATCGGAAATAACCGCATAATCCGTTCCGTGTAATTTTGAAACACCGGTTATGGTCAATGTTCGGGTTCCGACCCCTTGGATATCGGCTCCCATTTTTTGAAGCAAACGAATCAAATCCACAGCTTCCGGTTCAAGAGCCGGATTATGTATAACTGTTATCCCAGGTGTCAAGACGGCCGCCATAATCGTATTATGGGTTGCCCCGACGGAAATTTTCGGGAACGAAATTTCGGCGGCATGAAGGGGCCCCTTAGCCACGACATAACCATTATCAATTTCGATGGTTGCTCCCATTTTTTCCAGGGCTTTAATATACAAATCAACGGGGCGTGCCCCGATGGCGCACCCGCCTGGCAGGGATACTTTTGCTTGATGAAAGCGCCCCAACAGGGGACCTAAAACCCAAAAAGTAGCGCGCATTTTTGATACATAGTCATAAGATGCAGTTGTACAGGTTATCTGGCTGCATTGAATTGTTATGGAATCAGCATCTTGAACAACGGATGCTCCCATACTGGTTAACAGATCAGACAGAGTTAAAACGTCCGATAAATAAGAAATATTATGCAAGGTAATCGGCTCATCTGTTAAAAGGGCTGCTGCCATTAAAGGTAAAATAGCATTTTTAGCTCCTTTTACCTGAACCTGACCGGATAAAGTCCGACCGCCGTTTATTTTGAAGGCATACATTTTTTCTCTCTTTCCTGTTTCTGCTTTTTTCTGGCTTTTAAATTACGTCGCAGAGCTGCTGCCTGCTTTAAAAAAGATTCCATCTTTTTGTCAGAAAGTGATAAGTTTTGACGAGCCTGTTGCTCAAAATTATCATTTTGTTGCTGCATGTGGACTCTCTATAATAAAAGTAGCCGGGCCATCATTTTCAATGTGAACTTGCATATCGGCCCGAAAAATGCCTTGCTCAACCGGGACATCTAAATCGGATACCTTTTTTAAAAACAGATGATACAATTCGGCCGCCCTTGTCGGGTCTCCGGCCCCGATAAATGAAGGCCTTCTACCCTTGATACAGTCGGCTAACAAAGTAAATTGCGAAATGATAAGAACCCCACCACCGATGTCTTTGACGGACAGGTTCATTTTACCAGAAGAATCCTCAAAAATACGTAATCCGACCAATTTATTGGCCATCCAATCCAAATCTGATTCAGTGTCCGTCGGGGCAATCCCGGCCAAAACACACAGACCGCGTCCGATACTTCCGACGACTTGACCGGCGACCATAACAGATGATTCTGTGACACGTTGTATAACTAATTTCATGGGTCAAAATTCTATCAATATCCTTTATTTTTGTCAAGAAAATATTTCTTCTGTTTTTAAATTGACATTTTATTTTTTCTTTTATATAATCGTATTCTGGAAAGAGGTTATTGATGATAAAATATACAAGGCAGCATCAGGAAAATTGCCGTTTCCAACCGCAAAGTCGGTTGGGACGCACGTTGGCCTCTAACTTAACATGGACGGTAGACGGGCGTGGTCATCGCATCAAAATGACCGATCAGAGCGGCGTTGTATATGATTTGGATCGGCAAGGTCGAATTATTCGCATGACGGATAGTCAGGGACGGATTTTTAAATTAAAATAGTTATTTCGCAATTTCTTTTATACGCTCAATCATAGCAAAAAAGCCATTACGTCGGGTAGGGGATATATGTTCT
The DNA here is from genome assembly GCA_017453485.1 of Alphaproteobacteria bacterium. Classification (GTDB taxonomy): domain Bacteria; phylum Pseudomonadota; class Alphaproteobacteria; order CAAHEQ01; family UBA3637; genus CALXZG01. The sequence goes on from JAFTEW010000038.1 coordinate 34,689, forward strand.
TCTAATCCCAATTCGCGAAAATATTTGGCAATATCCAACTGCTGTATTTCTACGGCGGTTTTACCATTGACAAAAGTTAGTAAAATAGCCTCTAATCCGCGGACGATATGAGCATCACTGGTAGCGTTAAAGACAAATTTATCTCCTTCCTGACGATAAGTAAACCACACCTGTGACATACAGCCGTTTACCTTATTTTCTTCCGTTTTGTCTGCTTCGGCAAATGGGGGAAGATTATCCCCCAATTCGATTAAGTAACGATATTTATCCTCCCAATCGGTCAGATAAGCAAAATTTTCAAATAATTCTTCCGATGTCATTGAAGAGCATGTCCATTAATCATAATTGAATCGTTTTCTACCTTAACAGTAACGATGTCCGTTGTTGAACCGTCTGGGTTTATGATTCTTTTATCATTGTCAATAAAACGCCGAATACTGTCTAATTGCCCACCTTGTGGCTCACAGGCCTGACGCACAACATACTCGGCAACCATTCGCCTCGATTGTGCATCCGTTTCCTCTGGATTAATGGCGTTCAATTGGGCTTGTGCTTCATCGCATTGTTGTTGATTGACAGCCGGCGGAGGCGATAGCTTATCTAAGTTTGTAAAGGTAACGGTTAAATCAATATCCGGTTGTGGGGTATCGTTTTCAACTTTTGTGGCGATGGTGCCTCTGACAGAAATACCTCCATCCGAGTTTTTAGCCTCTAACTGATTGACATTCAAAACAATATTATTTGCTAATTTTTGCATTTCCGCTTGAACTTCATCGGATTTTTCCGTTTGATTTTTTATCTTATATAATTTTTGTAAATCATCTTTATTTAGACCGGATATATCAATATTTAAATTGATTTCCGATGGAATTAGTTGCTGGGTCGGAATCATTTGACGAATATCCGAATTTAAGGCAATCTTATCCATCTTAACGGTTAAAGTAATAATATCATCATGATAGGCCCCGTTCATATCAAAGGCAGCAGAACCCAGTGCATCATTTAATCCAGCCTGATTAACAAAAATAGCCGGAATTTTAAATTGATAGGTTGCTTGCTGGCTTGATAAAACCTGTTCCAAACCGTTTCCGGAAATGGTGCTACCGACTATATCATCCTGATAGGATAAAGACGGAATTAAAACGGCCAAAGAATCAGCCGTAATACGGATATTGGAAATATCCTGTGAATCGGAACGGTCCATCGTATTTTCATCAATGGCACGAACAAGTGTATCGGAAACAGCTTCCCCAACCGTAAACGTAAACAAATTTGGAACAGATACATTTAAATCTTTAATTTTTTGTGAATTGTTTGATATTAAGTTGTAATGAGGTACCCAAATCGTATTGGAAATAGCCTCGGAAGTCGTAAAGGTCGCATCCGGCAGTAAATCTTTTAAAAGAGCCTGAATATTTTCAAAGATTGATTCAATCTTATATTGACTCTGACCGTTAAATTCACCGGCATAGGTCAAATGAACGGTGCGCGCCGGTATTTGTAAATTATCCTTGTTAACAGCTGGCAACGTTAAATTAAAGTCCTGACCATCAGCGGTAACGGTTATTTGATTCAGGTCAAAAATTTTGCCCAATTGTGTTTGTGTCGACAAAAAATCAGTAAAGGATTTTTTGATGGAATCAGCCGTTTCTGCCGCAAAAGCAACTGTTGTAGTCAGCAAGCAAGCCACAGCACAGCCCAAGAATAGTGATTTTTTCATATTTAATCTCTCCGTAAACTAAAAAAAGTAGTTGTAATATACGACTGTTTCGGGAATAAAATCAAGAACTTTCTTGCTTTTTTTTGAAAAATATGATACAAAAATACTTCATGAAATGGCAAATACATCATTTTGAACAGGTTTTAAGCACCAATGAACTTGCCAAAGATTTCCCGCCGCAAAGTGTTATCATTGCCGATATACAGACGGGTGGTCGTGGAAGATATGGGCGTGTTTGGGAAAGTCCGATGGGTAATTTATATTTATCCGCAGTTGTTCGGAATATGGGTCAACATACTCCGTTTATGGCTTTTGTTGCCGGAATAGCTGTTGCGGAGAGTTTGTCCGATTTCGGCGTCAGGTTAAAATGGCCGAATGATGTATTACTTGATGGAAAAAAATTAGCCGGTATTTTATTGGAACAGACGGATGACGGACGTCTGATTATCGGAATCGGTGTTAATGTTTTGACCGCGCCAAACAAAAAAATGCTTTATCCGACAGCTGATTTATGTGGAAAAATATCTCGAGAAAAGCTTGCAAAGCGAATCCTGGATACTTTATCTGTTTATATGGATTTATTGCTGGAAAAAGGATTTGAACCGGTTCGTAAAAAATGGTTGAAATATGCTGATGGTATCGGACATGCAGTAAAAGTGAACTTACCCCACCAAGTGGTGGAAGGTATTTTTAAAGAAATAAGCCCGAAAGGGGAACTGATTTTGGAAACCCGGGACAAAACAGTTCAAAAAATAACGGCCGGGGATGTGTTTTTAATAGGAAAGTAATAATGGAAGAAAAGAAAGAAATGGTTATTCCACGGGATGATTTCGTTTTTATCCCTTTGGGTGGTGCAACCGGTATCGGTATGAATTTTTTTGCTTATGGGTATCAGGGAAAGTGGCTATTGGTTGATTGTGGTGTCGGATTCCCGGGGGATGGTTTGCCCGGTGTTGATGTCTTGTTGCCCAATCCCGTGTTTCTGGCAGATAAAAAACAAGATATTGTCGGGTTGGTTATTACCCATGCCCATGAAGATCATATTGGTGCTATTCCGCATTTGTGGAGAGATTTACAATGCCCAATCTATGCAACGCCGTTTGCGGCAGAATTGATTGAAAGCAAATTAAATGAATCCGGATTGTTGGGGCGGGCCGATTTGAATGTGGTTGAACGGGGTAGTGAATTGGAATTGCCGCCGTTTGATATTGAATTTATTTCAATGTGTCACTCTATTCCGGAACCGAATGCATTGGCTATTAAAACGCCGAAGGGAACGGTTGTTCATACAGGAGATTGGAAGCTAAATCAAGATCCGATTTTGGGTCAGGAAACGGATGTGGAAACCCTGAAAAATTTAGGTAAAAGAGGTGTTTTGGCACTTGTTTGCGATTCGACCAATGTTTTCGGTGAGCCGACAACGGCAACAGAATCAGATGTCCAAAAGACATTAACGGATTTAATCGGGCAATACCCTGACAAACAGATCGCTGTGACCTGTTTTGCCTCTAATGTCGCCCGTGTTAAAGGAATTTATCAGGCCGCCAAAGCCAATGGTCGAGATGTTTGTCTGATGGGGCGGAGTTTATGGCGAATGGATGCGGCAGCCAGAGCAACCGGATATTTCCATGATATTCCGGAATTCCTATCCGAACGGGAAGCGATGGAACGCCCCGTTGGCACTGTTCTTTATATTTGCACGGGCAGTCAGGGAGAATCTCGTTCGGCTTTGGCATCGTTATCAACAATAACGCCGATAAGAAATTCTGTTTATTTCGGTCCGGATGATGTTGTTATCTTTTCTTCACGTATTATTCCGGGGAATGAAAAAGCCATTGCTTTATTACAGCGGAAATTAAAAGCCAAAGGTTGTAAAATTATTACGGATCGTGAAGAAATGGTCCATGTATCCGGACATTATGCCGGTCAAGATTTACAACAAATATATCAATTGTTGATGCCTAAAATTGCTTTACCGGTCCACGGGGAATCTTTGGAACTGAATGAACATGCCCGGTTGGCAAAAAAATGGGGAACGCCTTATGCCTTTGCATTGGAGGATGGCGAAGTTCTAAATTTATCCGAAACACCGGAAATATTAGGGCAGGTAGAAACGGGTATTTTGGCTGTTGACGGAAAACAAATCTTACGCTTGGATTCCGAAGTTATCAGAAAACGTCGAAAAATGATGGACGATGGTTCTTTTGTTGTGACGCTGGTTGTTGATCGGACCGGGACCGTTCTGGGAGAACCACAGATTTCAACTTTCGGTTTATTGGATACCGATAATGAACAAAAAGCAGAACTTATTCAACGTATTAAAGATCAAATTGCCCAGTTAGAACCTGGTGATATTGATTTTAACAACCGGATTGATCAGGCCGTTCGGACAGTTATTCGTAAATTTTTAGATGAATTTTATGGGAAACATCCGTTGATTGATGTTCATTTGGTTAGGGTTTGATATAAAGAAAGGGTGCCGTTGAAGCACCCTTTCTTAATAATTTTAATAACCTTCCAATTTTTCTTCTAATGTCGAACCGGCCAAATAATCAATCAAGGGCCGTTCAATAAAGGTATAGGTTCCAAATTCATTTCTTTCTCTTGCCGCAATACAAGCCCGTACACAAGAAACCATGACATTAGCGGTTAATTCAGGATTATTCCCTTCAATGGTATAACGCTGATTGACTTGCATACCGGTGCGTTCCAAGTCACCTTCATGATGTAATGTGTTATATTTATCAATTTTTTTAACAAATAATACTTCCGTCGGCTCATTGCGAAAATAAGAATCGGCTTGAATGGTTTTTGCCACTTTTTCCGGATCCGCTCCGGTGACCAATTCGACATAAACCCGACGTTTTTGTTTACCCCGTCCGTTGGCCAGAGTTAATGCTACGGCGTCTTTAACTCCTTCAATGGCTTTGACGGCAACGGTATGTCCCATGCTACGGCCGCCTTTTTCCCCGCCGAATGTTGTTGTCGTATGACCTGTGTAAGATGCAATCTTCATGATAGCCCGAATACCGGAATCGGTCCCCGGATCCCAACCGGTCCCGAAAATAGAAACAACACGTTTGGCTTTGGCATTAATATCTAAGTCCTTTTTTAATGCCGGGATCCGTTCGTGTTCATCAAAACTATCCACCGTACAGATACCCATGGCCTGGTACTCTTTTACTCGTTCTGGAACTTCACGGGACGGGATGGACAACAATGCTACATCCACTTTCCCTAATTCGCGAATATCAGCCACAACCTTAGTATTTTCCAAACTTGGATCCTGTTGCTTTAAAGAAATAGGACGCCGCACGACACCGGCTAAAAATAAATCCGGATTTTCGGCAATGGCGCGCTTACAGCCCCGACCGACATTTCCCCATCCGATGATGGCAACTGAAATTTTTTGCATTAATTACCTCCTGACATTGTTAAATAAAGCTGTTTATAGGCCAGAGACGATTTTGACCAAGAATAATTCTGACGCATGGCTAAATGGCGCATAAACCGAATATGTGTTGGCCGATCAAAATAAGTCGCATTAGCCCACCCGATTGTGTTATATAGTGCAGTTGCGGAAACATCTTGAAATTTAAAGCCGGTACCGACACCATAATATTCATTATAATTGCTGACGGTATCATCTAATCCGCCGGTGGCCCGCGCAATCGGTAAAGCCCCATAAGTCTGGCTGACCATTTGTTTCAAACCGCACGGCTCATAAATTGATGGCACAAGAGAAAAATCACTGCCGGCATCCATTAAATGTTCCATATCCGGTTCAAAACCGATTTTAACCGAAATGCGCCCCGGATACTTATAGGGTAGGGAAGAAAAGTAATCCTGTGCCCAACTGTCACCCTGTCCCATAATCACAAACTGGGCCTGCATAGTATTTAAAACCGGCTCAATACATTCGGACAGCATCTTAATTCCTTTTTGTTCCGCCAAACGAACGGCCATCCCGAAAATCGGTTGTGACACGCTGGATAATCCGGTGCGACGAACCAGTTCTTCCTTATTCTTTTGTTTACCGGCCAAAACGTTGTCAATAGAGTATTGTTCCGGAATAATCAAATCCTTGGACGGATTCCAAAGTTGCGTATCAATACCGTTCAAAATGCCGGATAAATCCTTTTGTCTTTCACGTAAAAGAAAATCAAGACCGGCCCCGAATTCGGGCGTTAAAATTTCACGGGCATAGTTCGGAGAAACCGTATTTAACTTATCGGCAAAACGCAATCCGCCCTTTAAGAAATTGATTCCGCCATAATCTTCAAAAGCCGATGGGTTAAAATCACACCAATCAATCTTGGCATAGGGGACCACATCCGACCCGAAACGGCCCTGATACGGTAAATTATGAATAGTCAACAGCGTTTTTGTATGGGCAAAAAACGGATCATGTTCATGCTTAATATAGTAAGGGATTAAGGAAGTCTGCCAATCGTGTATATGAACAACATCCGGTTTAAATTTTAAATCCCTGGCAACCTGTAATGCCGCCCGACAAAAGAAAGCATAACGGTAAGCATTATCCTGAAAAGCGACATGATTCCATTTATCATCGTATATGCCATTCCTGTCAAAATACTTATTAAATTCAATGAAATAAGTTTCTATGCCGGGAATGTAATCGGAACGGTGAACACAGAAAAATTCGTGGCAATTTCCCATTTCAACACAGTTTCCGTCCATGACCTTATACAGATGATATTTATGATAATCAATGGCTGAATACAACGGAATAACAGCTTTAACAGTGCACCCCTCTTTGATTAAAGACTTTGGTAGGGCCCCCACTACATCACCCAAACCACCCGTTTTGATAAACGGCGTCATTTCACTGGCGACAAACAGAATGTTCAGACTCATCTCAATCCTCTCTTCCAAGATTAGTATAACCAATAAAGTTTTGGATTGCAAGCACTTTTATACAAAAAACGCAGAAAATAATTTCAATTTTTAATTGCCAATTTAAAAAGTAATTATTCTTTTATTTTTAGCAATTTAATGTCTGTAAAATCTTCTTCAGCTTTGCCCAGGTGCCAGGCGTTTCTGGCTAAAAAGACAGGTGAACCGTCGTGATCCGTAGCCATCGTTCCTGTGTTTTTGGCAATAAAATTTTCAACCGATTTATCCGGTCCGGATACCCAGCGGGCCGTGATATAACTGGTCGGTTCGAAAATAACGGGGACATCAAATTCTGTCCGAATTCTGTCGGCCAAAACTTCAAATTGCAAAGCCCCGACGACGCCGACAATCCAATCTGAACCGATGGATGGCTTGAATACGCTGGCTCCGCCTTCTTCGGCAATTTGCTCCAAAGCCTTCCCCAGGTGTTTTGCTTTTAACGGATCGACAGCCCGCACTTTTTGCAACAATTCCGGTGCAAAAGAGGGGATCCCTTTAAATGTTAAAACTTCACCTTCGGAAAACGAGTCACCGATTCGCATGCCGCCGTGATTCGGCAAACCGATGATGTCTCCGGCATAGGCATCTTCGGCTAATTCACGATCTTGTGCTAAGAACATAACCGGATTATGCAGAATCATTTGTTTATTATCCCGCAGGTGCAATAATTTCATGCCTCTTTTAAAGTGACCGGAGCAAATGCGCATAAAGGCAATTCGATCCCGATGCTTCGGATCCATATTGGCTTGAATTTTAAACACAAAGCCACTGACCTTATTTTCATCGGGGCGGATTATGCGCTCTGAGGCTTCCTGTGGTTTCGGGGAGGGTGCCAGTGATACCAAAGAATCCAATAATTCACGAACACCAAAATTATTAACGGCTGAGCCGAAAAAGACCGGTGTCAGGTAGCCTTCACGGTAGGCCTCCATATCAACCGTTTTACACAAGGCACGCACCATTTCAACGTCTTCACGTAATTTAGAGACCTGATTTTCAGGTAATAGAGAATCCAGTTTTGAATCATTAACCCCGTTGATGGTTTCGCCGACGGCTGGTAATTTTGATTTATCCGCCGCTTTATCAATTAAATTCAATCGATCGTGAATGAGGTCAAAACATCCCTTAAAATCATGGCCCATCCCGATAGGCCAAACGGCTGGTGCCACATCCAAAGCCAGGGTTTGTTCAATTTCTTCCAATAACGCAAAGGGATCTTGGCCTTCACGGTCTAATTTATTGATAAAAGTAATAATGGGGATATCACGTAAGCGGCAAACTTCAAACAGTTTTTTTGTTTGTGTTTCAATCCCTTTGGCACAATCAATAACCATGACGGCCGAATCAACCGCCGTTAACACACGGTAAGTATCTTCCGAAAAATCTTCGTGTCCCGGGGTGTCTAATAAGTTGAAAGTACAGCCGCCGTATTCAAATGTCATAACGGACGAAGCAACTGAAATCCCCCGTTCCTGTTCCACCTTCATCCAATCGGAATGGGCACGCCTGTTGTCACCGCGTGCTTTGACGGCGCCGGCCTGATTAATGGCACCACCGAAAAGCAGCAATTTTTCGGTCAGTGTAGTTTTTCCGGCATCCGGGTGTGAAATAATAGCAAAAGTGCGCCTTTTTTGAACGATTTCAGATAAATTTTCTGCCATAGCGGTTGTCCTTAACTGTTTTTGGAAATATATCTGAAAATAATAAAAAAGTCAAGAAAAGATGAAAAAATGGCTTGACAACGTATACCGTTATGCTACAATTATAGTATAACAAGCGAAAGGAGAATACTATGTCATCATCATCAAAATTAAGCGCCGCTTCGGCAAAAAAAACGGTTAAAGTCGATGTAAAGGAAACGGAAACTGCTGGGTTGACCGAAAAGATCGTTAATGATTTGGAAAGTAAACCAAATAGTAGGGCCGTTAAAAACGTAAACAAAGCCATGTTGGAAGCATGGGGTTGTGAATTGAGTGTTAAAGACGGTAAATTGATTATGGTCGCTGTTCAGTCACAAGGACGATAAATGCCGATTTTGCAAAACAGAACCTATTGCATAAAGCCGACGACAAAAGAGGGGTTTTTTGTCTTGATTATTCGGGCGCGCGATGAAGATGCTAAGGGAGCTTCTATCATGTATGATGGACGGAGTAACGCTCTGTTTTTGCGCCGTCCGAAGGAGACAATACTATTGGATTATATTAACCCGTCTATCCAAAAAGCATTGGTCGAATCGGCCGAAGTTGGTGTCGTGGAATTAGATATTATCACGGAAGATGTGACCCGAACCTACAAAGTCCCGATGCGTCGGGTTGACGAAGTATTTGTAGCGACTTACGGCACATCCTATTCGGTTTGTTAGGATTACTCAACAACGGCAATATGCAGAATGTTTGTTTTCCCTTTTTTGGCGAAGGGAATGCCGGCTGTGATTACAATTTCATCTCCTTTATTAACCATATTTAAGGATTTTGTTAATTGTAAGGTCAAGGTTGAAACATCCGTTATCCCTTCTAGTTGTTTTGTTTTTAAAGGTAAAACACCCCATACCAACGCTAATTTATTAGCAACTTTTTCATCCGGAGTTAAGCCCAAAATAGGGACGGGGACGCGTTCTCGAGCAGCTCGTATCGTCGTTTTACCGGAGATGGAATAGGTCGCAATACATGCAGGATGTTCCAAAACTTGAATAATATTTTTCATCCCGGCTGTAATAGCACTGGCTACCGTGTTATCAGGTGGTAAGGAAACAGCCTGCATTGCCATGGCGTAATATCTGTCGGATTGAATACTGTCAATGACTTGTTTCATCATGGCAACCGCCTGAACCGGATATTGTCCGGCGGCGGTTTCTGCGGATAGCATGACGCAATCGGCCCCTTCGTAAACGGCAGTTGCAACATCGGAAACTTCGGCCCGTGTCGGAACAGGGGCATTAATCATACTTTCTAACATCTGAGTAGCCACGATAACGGGTTTGCCGGCATGTCGGCATCTATCAATAATTTGGCGTTGAAGGGTCGGAACCTGCTCAACGGGACATTCAACTCCCAGGTCACCACGGGCCACCATCACACCATCTGCCAAATCTACAATTTTATCCAAATGTGTAATGGCGGATGGTTTTTCTACTTTGACAATAATACCGGCCTTTCCCTTAATCAGATGTCGCGCCAATTCCACATCCTGCGGTTTTTGCACAAAGGATAAACAAATCCAATCAACGCCAAGTGACAAAGCAAATTTTAAATCCTTTATATCTTTTTCCGTCAAAGCCGAAATCGGCAAGACCACATCAGGAACATTTACCCCTTTATGATCTGACAAGACACCCCCGACTAAAACAGTCGTATCAATATAATTCGGTCCGGCGGAAATAACCTTTAACTTAATTTGTCCATCGTTTAATAAAAGGGTTTGCCCCTTTCGAATAACCTGATAAATTTCCGGATGGGGCAGTAAAACTCTTTTTTCGTTTCCAGGCTCATGCAACATATCTAACCTGAATTTTTGCCCGTTTTTTAACAGGGTATGACCGTCTTCAAATTCTCCGACGCGTAATTTAGGCCCTTGCATATCGGCTAAGACACTATAATGTTGTTTTTTCTTTTTGGATAATTTCCTGATGGTATTAAACCGTTGTTTCTGTTCGGCATGAGTGCCATGGCTGAAATTTAAACGAAAGACATTGGCTCCGGCATCCATTAAGTGCTCAATTATATCCGGTGTGCCGGAAGCCGGGCCCAGCGTGGCCACAATTTTTGTAAAAACAGATTTCATATTTTATCCTTGAATTTTTAAAGTAATATTTCCGGTCAATGATTGGTTGGGACCGATACTGCGAATACCGGTTCCGATGACCCCGTCAGCAGCCAGATTAAAGGCATTAGACGCATTAGAAGATGGTTCTAAACAAAAGAAATTTTTTCCCTTTGGAGCGAACAGAACAACATGGTGAAAAATATCACTAGTTGTGATGTCAACAGAAATATCCCGGGCAGGGTAGGAAATGCGGGCCTGCTCCTCAAAACCGCCGAAGCAGGTATCAAAAACGGCATTATTTAACGGTTTTCCTCCGTCAAAACTCCAAGCCGCCGGTGTTGTGTAAGGCTCATCAAAAATGGGATCGGACTCATTGCTCCAAACAACCTGTGATTTAAAGTTTAATTCAACATCCTTTGTTTTGACAAAAAACGGATGAATACCTAAGCCGCACGGCATCGGCAAAGGGGATGGATTACGGACGGACAGTTGAATATCCAAATTTCCTTCATTCAGTGTATATGTAATTTCCGCCCCGAAAGAAAAGGGAAAACCTGAATCCTTTTTATCATGTGTCATGGTAAGGGTCAGACTGTCATCCGTTTGCTTTTGAACCGTCCAGATGCTTTTCCAACCGTCACCATGAATTGGATCGGAAATTCCGTTTTGATTTTTGGAAACTTTACGCAGTATACCCCAGTAAGTAAATGATCCGCCGCGAATACGACCGCAATAAGGCAACATGGGAAATAATGCTGTTTGGTTTGAATCAAGTTTGTCTTTGCGAATATCTGTCGGCCGTAAAATATCTATCCAATCTCCGTTTTTCTGATAGGTTAAAAAGGAAAGGCTTGCCCCCAATTCGGGTAAAATTCCCAATCGAACTTTTTTATTGGATAAAATAATTTCCTGCATGATTTATAATCCTTTCTTTTTACGAGGTTTACTCTTTCCCTTCCTGGAAAGAACAGGTTGTTTTATGGGGGTATTCAGGCTATTTAACGCTTTCAACAACATATCATCAAACAAATCTCGATCATTCGTTTTTTCGGCGGCCCCGAAGTGTACCGTGATAAAAAAGCCCCCCTTATATTGTAAGTTTTCCTTATGAATTTTTTCCTTAATTCTATTGGCAACTGTCATCGCATTTTTTTGTGATGTTTCCGGCAATATCAATGCGAATTCTACATCACCAACGCGACCGATATAGTCCGAATCACGGATTATATTTTGGGTAATGGCCACAACCTGTCTGACAATATCATCACTGAAATCACGATGATCATCAACACTGTGAAAATAGTCTAACTGCATAATCAAAACAGACAGATTCCGTTTATACCGAACGGCCCGTTTCAATTCGTGATAACCGGCTTCTAAAATAGCCTGCCGGTTTAAAACACCTGTCTGAGGATCAACAGATGCCAGGTATTTTAATTCTTCTTCCAATCGTTTACGTTTTGTGATATCGAATCCGACGGAACGCAGTTCTTTTGGCTCACCCGAATCGTCATACATCACGCGATTGGTCCACGATATCCAGAAATGTTCTCCGGATTTCTTAACGTTTTCTGTTTCGTTTTCCACATATAATTTGGGATTGGCAAAAATTCTGGAAATGATATCGGACTGTGGCTGATTATTTTTTGTCTTTTTGGGAAAAATCAGTCCGAAAGCCTCTTTCCCTATCAATTCTTCTTTTGTATAACCGAATAATTCACAGGCATAATCGTTCATATCAATCATTCTGCCTTCGGCATCCATAGAGATAATAATACTGCGAGATGATTCAGGAATAAAGGGAGACAACAAATCCTGGGCATCGGCTTTGGCCTTATTTAATTCTTTATCTTTTCCGGCCAATGCTTCTACCATATCTGATAATTTTTTGCGTAAGACCTGAGAACGGTTTAATAACAAAATCGATATGATGACAAACAGAAGCGTCGTGACGAAAAAGAAAGCCTGTAACACAGTGACACAACTTATTGCTTGCGACATAAAATCTCATCTCCTTAAATCTGAACAGGCTCAGACTAACTTTTTTTTTGCAAATTGACAAGTAAAAAAATGCTTTTTCTTGACTTTTTTTGAAAAATGAGGCATCTTATCGGAAAAATGATAAAGGAAACAGATGACAAATAGCAACCAACAAATTCGTGATATTGCCGCCGAAAAATACCGTTACGGCTTTGAAACACAGGTTGAAACGGATTCTGTGCCAAAAGGCTTGAATGAAGATATTATTCGATTGATATCCCATAAAAAGAATGAGCCGGAATGGCTGCTGGATTTTCGATTAAAGGCTTATCGACATTGGTTGACAATGACAGAACCACATTGGGGAAAGTTTGATTACCAACCGATTGATTATCAGGATTTATACTATTATTCGGCCCCACAAAACACGGGGGTTAAATCGCTGAATGAGGTTGATCCGGAAATCTTAAAAACCTATGAAAAATTGGGTATTCCTTTACAAGAACAAAAGGTGTTGGCCGGTGTTGCCGTTGATGCAATTTTTGATAGTGTGTCGGTTGCAACAACCTATCGGGAACAGTTGAAAAAACAGGGGATTTTATTTTGCTCAATTTCCGAAGCGATTCGGGAATATCCTGATTTGGTGAAACAATATTTGGGATCTGTTGTGCCTTATACGGATAACTTTTTCGCCTGCTTGAATAGCGCTGTTTTTTCCGATGGCTCTTTTGTCTATATCCCAAAGGGTGTCAGGGCCCCGTTGGAATTGTCCAGTTATTTCCGAATTAACGCCAGAAACAGCGGGCAATTTGAAAGAACCCTTATCGTTGCAGAAGATGATTCTTATGTCAGTTATCTGGAAGGGTGCACAGCTCCGCAACGGGATGAAAATCAGTTGCATGCGGCTATTGTAGAGATTGTTGTGAAAGATCGTGCCGAAGTTAAATACTCTACGGTTCAAAACTGGTATCCCGGGGATGAAAACGGTCGGGGTGGCATTTATAATTTTGTGACAAAACGCGGTATTTGTTATAATTATGCCAAGTTGTCCTGGACACAAGTTGAAACCGGCTCTGCCATTACCTGGAAATATCCTAGTTGCATTTTAAAAGGCGATTATTCCGTTGGGGAATTTTATTCGGTTGCTATGACAAAAAATTATCAAAAAGCCGATACCGGCACAAAGATGATTCATTTGGGAAAGAATACGTCTTCAACCATTATTTCAAAGGGAATATCCGCCGGTCATTCCGACAATACGTATCGTGGGGAAGTTAAAATAGCTCCTCAGGCTGTCGGGGCCAGAAATGTATCCAAGTGTGACAGCCTCTTAATCGGTGATAAATGCGGAGCTCATACAATACCCGTTATGTCCTGCGGAAATACAAGTGGTATCATTGAACATGAGGCAACAACATCCAAAATATCGGAAGAACAACTTTTTTACGCCGAATCACGGGGGCTTAACCCGGAACAAGCGGTCGGTTTAATCGTGAACGGTTTTTGTCGGGAAGTCATGCAAAAATTACCGATGGAGTTTGCCATAGAAGCACAACGGTTAATCGGTATCAATTTAGAAGGAACAGTCGGATGACATATAAGTACACAACGGAATCGCTTTGTAAGCAGGCAGTGGAAACCTGGGGTAAAGATAGTCAGTTAATGAAATTGCTGGAAGAAATGAGCGAATTACAGAAGGAAATTATTAAAAATATCAGTTTTGGAAAAGACAATTTAAATGAAATTGCCGAAGAAACGGCCGATGTTTTGATTATGTTGGAACGCTTGATTTATATTTACGATATGTCGGATAAAGTGAATGAACAGGCCGCGTTTAAGGTAAATAGAGTTAAAGGATATTTGGGGATAAAATAAAAATGGCTTTATTGGAAATTAAAGATTTACATGCCTGTGTCGGCGAAAAAGAGATTTTAAAAGGGGTTAATTTGTGCTTTGAACCAGGGGAGGTTCATGCCATCATGGGACCGAACGGATGCGGAAAAAGCACATTATCTGCTGTTATTGCCGGTCATCCTTCGTTTCAAATAACGCAAGGCGATATTTTATTTAAGGGGCAAAGTATATTAAATCAAACACCTGACGTTCGGGCCAACAAGGGTATCTTTTTGGCTTTTCAGCATCCGGTTGAGTTGCCGGGTGTCGGCTTGGCGCAATTTTTAAAAACAGCCCTGAATGCCAAACGGTCTTTTTTAGGGCAGGCCCAAATGGACGGTGTTCAGTTCATGAAGCATATGAACCTGCGGGCCAAGGCATTGGGAATCACACCGGATATGTTAAAGCGTCCTGTAAATGTTGGCTTTTCGGGGGGAGAGAAAAAACGCCTTGAAACGTTTCAAATGGCGATGTTAGAACCGGATTTCTGTATTTTGGATGAAATGGATTCAGGACTTGATGTAGATGCCTTAAAAGTGGTCGGGCAGGGACTATCCGTTATGCGGGAACCGAACCGCAGTTTTATGATTATTACCCATCATGATGATTTGTTGCAATACATTCAACCTGATAAAGTTTCTATTATGCGGGACGGTCAAATTGTCACAACCGGTGGGGTTGATTTGGTTCATCAGGTAGAGGAACAGGGATATGATCATTTCCGATAACCGGTTCTTTTTATCTTCAACAGCAGGGGTTGTAGTTGAACGCCCTGCTTCTTCAAAATGGATATTTCAGGTATCTGAAAACGGATTCTTGCAGGGCGATTTCTTGCAAGTCAACGGTGATTTGGATATATCCGTATTGTTAAATGGCATTGATGCAAAATGTGAATTGAACTGTGGATATTTATTAAATGATAACAATAAGATAAATATAAAAATTCACGTAGAACATAAATGTTCAAAAACAATTTCGAATCAACAAATCCGCGGGCTTGCTACCGGTAATGGAGAAGCCTGTTTTAACGGAACAATTACAATTCCGCATAACAGCCAAAAATGTGACGGTCATCAAAATCACAGAGCCGTTATTTTATCCGATACGGCCAGGGTCCTGTCGGTTCCGCAATTGGAGATTTGGGCAGATGATGTGAAATGTGCTCACGGTTCGGCAATCGGTCCTCTGAATAAAGAACAACTGTTCTATTTGCAAACGCGCGGATTAACGGAAAGCCAGGCCAGAAAAATTTTATTATCATCGTTTTTTAATCATTTCTCTTCCATGGAATTTGATGGAATTATTCAGGATTGGATGGCACATTATGTTTAAAGAAGACTTTCCGTTATTGAGGAATCAAATTTGTTATTTAGATTCGGCGGCTTCTGCCCAAAAACCGGAGCCTATTTTGCGTTGTATGGACCAATTTTATCGGACGACCTATGCTAATGTGCACCGGGGTCAATGTGCCATTGCTACCCGTGCAACGGATTTATATGAACAGGCCCGTCATACTGTTGCTGATTTCATCCATGCCCGACCCAAAAACATTATTTTTACCAAGGGGGCGACCGAAAGTATTAATTTGGTTGCCAGCGGATATCGTGAAGTATTAAAACCCGGTGATGAAGTGTTGGTCAGTATGGCTGAACACCACGCTGATTTTGTTCCCTGGCAGCAGGTCTGTTTACGCACGGGGGCGATATTTAAAGTTTTCAATGTCTTATCGGACGGACAATTTGATTTAAACGACTTTCGATCAAAGTTATCACCGAGAACGAAAATGGTAGCAGTGACCCAACTATCCAATGTTTTGGGAATTGTTAATCCTATTCGGGAAATAGCAGATTTATCACATCAATTCGGGGCGCGCATTCTTGTTGATGGAGCCCAGGGGATTGCTCATTTACCGGTTGATGTAGCAGAGCTTGACTGTGACTATTATGCTTTTTCGGGACATAAATTATATGGTCCGACCGGTATCGGGATTTTGTATGGAAAAACAGAAGCGTTGGAACAATTGCCACCATATCAATTCGGAGGGGATATGATTAAAACCGTTTCAATTGAAAAAACTGAAATGGCCGATATTCCGGCCCGTTTTGAAGCCGGAACAACCCCTTTTGTTGAGGCTATCGGTTTGGCAGAAGCAATCCGATATATATCCCATATCGGTATGCGATCTATTTGTGAACATGAACGCAAATTGACCGATCTTCTTTTAGATGAATTACATAAAATTCCGAATATGGAAATAGTAGGGGATTGCCGGGAAAAGCAAGGGTTAATTTCTTTTAATGTAAAAGGTATTCATCCGACAGATCTGGCTTTTGTTCTGTCAAAAGAACATATCTGTGTGCGTGTCGGTCATCATTGTGCTATGCCGATTCATCATTTTTTCAATCATGATGTTTCTTTGCGGGTTTCATTCGGATTGTATAATGATGAATCCGATGTCAATATCTTTATGGAATCGTTGAAAAAAGCATTGTTATTGTTGGGGGAAGGATAATTATGTCTGATGATAATCAGGTAAAAGAAAATAACATTGTTCTACCGGAAGCGGATATGCCGGATATGGATTTTGCATTCAAAGTCACCGTGGGAGAAACATTGAAAGAAGGAAAAAGCAAAGCATCAAAAGACGATATTATCATTGCTTTAAAAGCCGTTCAAGACCCTGAATTAATGTTAAATGTTTATGAACTGGGGCTGATTTACGATATTCGCCAGGAAGAAAACGGTGATGTTTACGTGTTGATGACTTTAACTTCTCCGACCTGTCCGATGGCTGGTGAAATGCCCGGTATTGTTGCCAATGCGGTTTCATCTGTTCCTGGGACAGGTATCGTGACCGTTGAATTGACCTTTGATCCACCATGGACAACCGATCGGTTAAGCGATGATATTAAACTAATGATGGGTATTTAAAACATATATTTCTTTCGGCTTGACTTTCCGATGAAATTTTCATACAATCCTTAATTAAATGTTTTAAAGGATAGGTTATGTCTATTTTAAACGGAGAAAAATCGTTCGGTGGATTTGATTGGCTGTTGGCGGCAAGGGATGAACGCCTAACTCAATTATTATCACAACGTTTCGGACTGTCTGATTTGGTAGCCGGAATTTTAGCAGCCCGAGGTATTGATGAGAATTCTGCCGAATCATTTTTAAATCCGACATTAAAACAGGATTTGCCGAATCCTATAACCTTGATTGATATGGAAAAAGCCGCCAATCGTATGGCCGATTCTATCATAAATGGAGAGCCAATCGGATTGATGGGTGATTATGATGTGGACGGAGCAACATCAACAGCATTACTTAAAATGTTTTTGGAAGAACTTGGTATTCGTGTCCATACGTTTATTCCTGAGCGGGAAGACGGTTATGGCCCGAACGCGCATAAAATGCAAGAATTTTATGATGCCGGTTGTCGGGTTGTGGCAACTCTTGATTGCGGAACAACAGCTTTTGAACCGATTGAGGTCGGCAAAAATTTAGGATTAGACATTATTATTTTAGATCATCATGATGCCGAAAAGACTTTACCGGATGCTTATGCTGTTGTTAATCCGAAACGGTTGGATGAAGATATAAATCATCCGTGTCGGTATATGGCAGCCGTTGGGGTCGTGTTTTTGTTTACCGTTGCTCTGAATACAGTTTTGAGAAATAGAGGGTTCTACCAATCGGAACGTCATGAACCGAATTTGATCCGTTTTTTGGATTTGGTCGCCTTTGGGACTGTTTGTGATGTCATGAAATTACAGGGTGTTAATCGGTTGTTTGTCAAGGCCGGTTTAAAACAAATGGCGCGCGGTGAAAATAAGGGATTGGTCGCTCTCTCCACGTTGCTCGGGTTGGAAGAGCCGCCCACAACATATCATTTAGGATATGTGTTTGGACCACGGGTAAATGCATGTGGCCGGGTCGGACGATCCGACTTGGGGATGCAACTTTTGTCGTGTCAGGATAATATTAAAGCTGCTGCTTTGGCACAACAACTGAATGATTTAAATTTAATGCGTCGGGATATCGAATCAACAGTTTTATTAGAGGCGATAGAGCAATCTGAAAAGAAAGCCAGTGAAGATGCCTTTGTGTTTGTTAAGGGGGAAAATTGGCATCAAGGTGTTATCGGTATCGTTGCCGGCCGTTTAAAAGATAGATATAATTTACCTGTTTTTGCATTGAGTCTTGAGGGAGACGAGGTAAAAGGATCTTCCCGCTCTGTTCAGGGAATTGATTTGGGAACACTGGTTATGAATGCTTTAGAAAAGGGGCTTTTAACTCGCGGTGGCGGACATCCGATGGCGGCTGGTTTTTCTCTTAAAAAAGAAAAGGTGGATGCTTTTTACCGCTATTTACAACAAGAAATCACGTTTGATAAGTTAAAAAACAATGTTTCAACATTAACGGTTGACGGGGCTTTGGATATCGGAGGTATCACGCCTGCTTTGGTACGACAATTAAATTTGTTGGCTCCGTTTGGGGAAGCCAATCCTGAACCAAAATTTATAATTAAAAATGTAATGGTTCGATATTGTAAATTATTAAATAACGGGCATATTGCCTGCACATTGGCCAATCAGGCTGGCCAATCAATTCGGGCTATTGCTTTTCGGGCGGCAGATACGGAAATCGGTCATCAATTATTAACATCCGGGGACAGGTTGTTTCATGTCCTGGGTGTTTTGAAACAAGACACCTGGCGGGGACAGGATAAAGTCCAAATTCAAATTCAAGATATGGCTAATGCTTTGTAATTTATGATAAATTTATAAA
>JAFTEW010000039.1 GCA_017453485.1 Alphaproteobacteria bacterium
CCCGGATTTCCCGAACACGCCCCATCTGTAAATATCTCTATTTCTTTCATACTATATTGTATATCATATTCCGGTAAAAAATGAAATAAAAATTTGTTTGAATATCCGGCATTTTTTATGCCGTCATAAAAAAACACTTGCAACAGATTAAAAAACAACATATAAAGACATTGAAGCAGATGACGACTGCTTTGAGGTTTAGAAACCCTCTTATTCACAGTATCGGATATTATATCCGGTATAACTGCCAAATGGCTGAACGGCCGGATGGCGGTAAAATGTCCGTTGTGGTAATATACCGCACTATTTCTGTGAATATAGGTTTCTAACATCCGGTCACCTTCGTCAGGTGACATTTTTGTTAGGAGAAAAAAATGCGGCAATCTAATTCCGGACGAACAATGATGGAAATGATCGGCACAATCAGCATTATGGGAATATTGACAATCGGGGCGATAACAGGATATCGTCATATCATCAACCGATATAGGGCCAATACTATTATTTCCGATGTTTCTACATTGGCCGTTTTGATGATATCGTCGGAAACAAATCAATTACCCGAAAAAACAGAAAACTACGAAATTATTTTTCCCTATGAAAATGATTCGTTTTTCGGAATTACCGTTGATAACGTATCACAAGATGTTTGCCGACAGATTATCTCTTTGAATTGGAAAGAACCGGTTCGTATTCTCTTTAATGAAAAAACGATAAAGCACTGCAAGGAGATAAACCTGATTGATTTTGTATTCCCAAAAAATGCCGGAATTAAACAATTTGAAAAATGCGACTCCGCCGATGATTGTGCATACCCCTGCTTTGAATGCAATGGTATCGGTATCTGTCAAGAAAAACAGGGAGAAATTATCGGATATACCGATACAACACACAACACAATAAAATCCTGCCAAAGATGTCCGCAAGGAAGTAGCTATGTTGATTACACGACACAGACGGAGTGTCAAAAATGCGGAACGGGTTATGTCTATGCGGACGACCGATACTGTTTTAATTGCCAAACAAAAAATGGGGCTTTTCAGAATATGAAAGTATCTCTATCGGAATGTCAGCGTTGCTCAAACAGGTGTTGGACAAAGGGCGGAGAATGTGCCATAATTGATCCGATAAACAATCCGGACAATAATGGTGACGGCATTTGTGACCAACTATGTCCAAATAACAGAACATTACTCTATACCGATGCCGATTACAAAAATGTTTTTGCCTGTCGTAGTTGCGGTGCGGAAAGTTATTATACCACAATATCAGAATGCCGCAAATGCGGCTCAAATTTTGCCTTTGACGGGAAGTATTGTTTTTATTGTGATACAAAAAACACAAATTTGACCCATCCGAAAACATCTTCTAACGAATGCGGACGATGCCAGAACAGGTGCCTGAATGAATTGGGTGAATGTGTCTTTTTTGATAATATAACCGTATTTCGGGCCAGTGACGGCCAATGTATTTCTAACCAGGAATAGTGGCAATTTCAGCCAATTTTTTAATGATATTTCGAATTCCGGTCAAACGATCTGTCGGATTGGCCCAAGGGCGTATCACAATCAATTTTTGATCCGGCCTGATACGAATTGTCCCCATTTGTGTTTCAATGTAGGCAATTAAACCGGCCGGATTTTTAAACGTATTTTTATAAAAGGAAATACTGGCACCCTTAGGACCGGCTTCCAATCGCTCAATGTTGGCGGATTTAGCTAAAACCTTTAATTCAACGGTTTGAAATAGATTTTCAACCGGTAACGGATACGGGCCAAAGCGGTCAATAAATTCTGCCCGTAAAGACTCAACTTCGGCCAATTCCAAAATATCCCCTATCCTACGATATAAATTCATGCGCACATCCAAATCAGCAATATAATCTTCCGGAATTAAAACCGGCAATCCGATTGAAATCTGTGGTGAATAATCATCAGATAATTTACTTTGTTCGTAATGGCCTTTTTCCCGGAGGGTTTGTATCGCTTCGGCCAACATCTTTTGATACAACGATACCCCGATTTCACGAATATGACCGGATTGTTCCTGCCCCAATAAATTACCGGCACCACGAATATCCAAATCGTGGCTGGCCAAAGTAAATCCGGCCCCCAAACTATCCAGGCTTTGCATGACGGTTAATCGTTTTTGTGCCATATCGGACAGATGCCCATCGGATTGCGTCGTTAGATAAGCGTATGCCTTTAACTTACCGCGACCAACCCGTCCCCGCAATTGATAGAGGGCTGCCAATCCGAACATATCCGCCCGATAAACAATCATCGTATTGACAGACGGCATATCCAATCCGGATTCAATAATACTGGTTGCCAGTAAAACATCAAATTTTTTATCCGCAAAAGCCGTCATAATACTTTCCAATTTGCCGGCCGACATTTGACCATGAGCCTGAACAACGCGCACATCTGGAACAATTTTATTTAAAATATCATTGACTTCCGTCATATCCGAAATGCGTGGACACACAAAAAAAGTTTGACCGCCGCGAAATTGTTCACGCAAAATAGCCTCTTTAATAATAACCGGATCAAATGGAGTCACAAAGGTTTTAACCGCTAATCGATCAACAGGGGGGGTTGCAATAACGGACAATTCCCGAACACCGGACAAAGATAATTGTAATGTTCGGGGGATGGGTGTTGCTGTTAAAGTTAAAACGTGGACACCTTGTTTTAATTCTTTCAAACGTTCTTTATGGGTGACACCGAAATGCTGTTCTTCATCCACAATAACCAAGCCCAGGTTTTTAAAACTGATTCCTTTGGATAGCAAAGCATGTGTTCCGACGACAATATCCAGTGTCCCTGCCTTAATTTCCTCATGTATTTTATGCGCATCCGAAGACGAAACCAATCGGGATAATCCGGCAATTCGAATAGGAAAACCTTGAAATCTTTCAATAAAATTTTGGGTATGTTGACGAGCCAACAAAGTTGTCGGCACGATAACGGCAACTTGATATCCAGCCATTACGGCTAAAAAAGCAGCCCGCATGGCAACTTCCGTTTTACCGAAACCGACATCTCCACAAACCAATCTATCCATTGGTTTTCCCATCGCTAAATCACTTTCTATTTCATGAATGGTGCGTATTTGATCTTCTGTTTCCGTATAAGGGAAATGGGCACAAAACTCCTGATATAAGCCATGGGGAACCAAAATGCGTTCCGTTTTATTCAAGGCTCGATTAGAAGCAATCGTCATCAATTTTTCAGCCATTTTGAATAAATCTTTTTTGACACGCTCTTTTCTGGCGACAAAAGCCGTCCCCCCCAACCGATCTAAAGGAACGGATTCATTTTGACCATATCGGGACAAAATATCCATATTTTCAACCGGAATAAATAATTTATCGCCCCCTTCATAAGTAAGGCAAAGGCAATCATGGGCCGCCCCGGCAATTTGCAATTGGATAAGTCCGTTAAATTGCCCAATACCATGAATTTGATGAACAACCAAATCCCCTATGTTCAGGGTAGCCACATCGGTAATAAAATCCTTTGTTCTATGTTTTTTGACCGGTCGGATAATCCGATCACCCAAAATATCCGTTTCGGTTATCAGGATAAACTCTTTCGTAGCAAATCCCTTTTCAAAGGGGGCCATCAAAACAGACGGCGTCTTTTTCAGAGCTGATGAAAAATCATCCGCTTCGGTTAATAAAATGTGTCTGTCTCGCATCAAACCTGACAAGCGTTGACAGGCACCGGTTGAACCGGCCGTCAGAATCACACGTCTTTTTTCAGAATGAATAAATTCAGCCAAGGCATCAAAAATATCCTGTTTTTCCTGAATACGGGTATCCACAAAATCATGTCCCGGACGACCGCCGGCATCCTTTGAACCTACCTCAACGAATGGAGAAAGAAGAAAAGA
>JAFTEW010000040.1 GCA_017453485.1 Alphaproteobacteria bacterium
ATGCCCGACCACACACCCCCTGCGTCACGGGCGGGGCCCCAACCCCGCCCACGACGCAGGCACTTTTATTACTTATGCCTAAAAACTTATACCAGTCCCTATCCCGCCCACAACGCAGTTTTTCCTATGGGCTAATACCCCCCCTACCCCTTGCCACGGGTCGGGAGCGACCCGGCGCGGCGTCCTTTTAAATGGACCCGCGCAATATGGCCTGCGACACGCGCAGGCCAAAGACAAAATTTACGTTTTAAAAGCGGGACGAACTACTCACAAAAGGCGTAGTTGGAGTTGGTACGGTGGCCGTAGCTCACGGCTCCGGAGGAGAGATTAACGAGGATAGCGTATTTGCTGCCGTATGCCAAAGAAGACCAGGCCCATTGGCTACCACCCACCCCTTGCAGGTTCGGGCAGGCACCCGTCACGTTATTGGGCGATGTTTGAATACCCGGGCACATTGTGGAAAAACTTGCCAAAGAACGGCCGTTGCTGGCGCACCAATTAAAGGCACTCCACCAATTCATGGTCCCGTTGCTCTTGCAAAATGTATGTCCGTTGCAGGTGGTATCCGTGCAGTTCCCATTCGGGTTGTCTGCAACGGTATTGGCGCGTATCTCGGTCCCACCCACGCATGCGGCGTTTGCCGCCATAGGCATCATTAAACACGCGCAGATTAAGGCTAATTTCTTCATCATTTTTGACCCTTTCATTGTTGGTTTTTTTCTATCCTATCTTGTTTCATTGTCCTTGTCAACAGAATTTTGAATTTTTTTTCATTCAGGTTTAAAGGATTTATTTTTTCTGGCTGTGGATGAGTGGGTAAAGGCCGATTGTCATCCCTCGCCTACGCAAGGATGACAGTGAAGAAAAAATGCGCAAGAATGACATATTGATTTATGTGTTTAATGGATTTTCCATAAAAATTTATGTCATTTTATAAAAAATAGTTGACTTTTTATCTACTGTAATTGTATTGTGTTCTATATCGTTTATTTTATGAGGGGAAAAATCCCAATGATAAATATACATTCTGAAAAAGGTCGATCTATGGTAGAAATGCTTGCCACTATGGCAATTATGGCTATTATCGTGATTTCGGGAATTGCCGGATATCGCTATGCCATCCATAAGAATCGCGCCCATGTCGTTCTGTCCGATGCCAAAACCGCCTTTGTGACCGAGGATGCAAACCTTTCCCCAAACTATGAGTGGACAAGGGTTAACTTTAACCCGGAATGTGCCTTGTTTATGGAGGTCGCCCGCGATAAAATCGGCCAAATCCTGGTGCGTGTGGAAGATATTGAAAAACCGATTTGCGAACACTTGATACGCTTGTCCGCACCGGGAAGCCTGAGCCTATTTGATGATGATTCCGAGCCCCTGACAACGTGCGAAGACCTGAACAACATTATCTTTGCCTTTGGTAACGTGGAGGCTATCGCCGAATGCGGTAATCGCGCCGATTGCGGCAATAACTTTGACGGCTTTTGCACCGCCAAAGGTCAATGCTATGAATGTGATCCCGCCACACAAAAATTAAATGACGATGCAACAGCCTGTGTCTGTAACGGTGATAAGGCTTTGACCTGTACGGATGGTGAAGAAACATGGTGTTGCGGCACCAACGAGGACGGCGATCCCCTGATTTGCGGCAAAAAACCGAACGAATGTATCAACGGTGGCGGATTGTGCTATTACAATATGGCCCAACAGGAACAAACCAAGGAAGCCGATTGCAGTTATACAATGACGCAACAAGAACAAGGCAAAGCGGCCGATTGCTCCTATACCATTGCCGCATCGGGCAATAGCATCGCCATTTCCGCCATTCAAGGCTGTCCGTCGGATCAATACTGTTATTTGGCCTATACCAGCCAGGATTGTTCAACCTCGGCCGGAGCCGGTGCTACCGGAACACTTTACGGCACCTGTCTGCAACGCACGGCGTTCACGTCGCAATGCAACGTGAAAACAGCAACGCCCGTCCTGACCGAAGAACAGGGGTGCCCCGCGACACAGTATTGCTACCTGAAATGGACAGATCAAACCTGTTCCGGCGCGGCCGGAGCCGGTGCAACGGGAAGACTTTACGGGGCCTGTCTGGCACGAACGGTCTTTTCGGCAACCTGTCCGGCACAGTAGGAAAGGAGGGCGTCAGATATCGGGTGTGCCAGAATTTGGGCGGTCACGGCCGTTCAGAGCGAGCACTTTCATTTAATTTTAAAAGGGTCAATCACCATTAAAATGGTATATACATCAGTATTGACTATTCCGGGGGGCCCAACGACCCCCTATTTGCTCCGGCAGCAATAACGCTATCAACGTTAATCTCTCCTCCGGAGCCGTGAACAACAACAACCGTAACAACAACAACTACGCCTTGTGGGAGTAGTTCGTCCCGCTTTTGGAGTTAAATTACCATCCCCGCCCGATACCATATAAGACCGAAAACCATGGGGACCACATAAAAAGGGCTTGCGTATCGGACAAAAATATGATATACAAGCCCTATTGTTTATTTAATATAAGGATTTAAAATGTCAGGACATTCTCAATTTAAAAACATTATGCATCGTAAGGGCGCACAAGATAAAGCCCGCGCCAAAGTCTTTTCAAAACTGGCCCGTGAAATCACGGTTGCGGCCAAAACCGGCCTACCCGATCCGGAAATGAACCCGCGGTTGCGTCTGGCTATTCAAAATGCCCGCTCGCAAAATATGCCGAAAGACAATATTGAACGTGCTATCGCCAAAGGAACCGGTGGTGCCGATACAACAAACTATGATGAATTACGCTATGAAGGCTTTGGCCCCGGCCATGTGGCCATTATCGTTGAAGCCTTGACGGATAACCGGTCACGGACGGCTCCGAATTTGCGGGCTATCTTTACGAAAAATGGTGGGGCTATGGGGGAAACCGGTTCGGTGACCTTTAACTTTGAACACATCGGCTATATCGAATTTCCGGCCAAAGTGGCAACACCGGATGCTATGTTTGAAGCCGCCCTTGATGCCGGGGCTGAGGATGTGTCCTCGGACGAAGAAACACACGAAATTATCTGCACGCCGGAAGATTTAGGCACCGTGCGGGAAGCCTTGGAAAAGAAATTCGGCACACCGAACGCGGCCCGGATGGATTGGCGGCCAACGGTTCAAACACCGGTGACAGATCTGGAAACCGCTAAAAAATTAATGGACTTCATTGATTTATTGAACGAAGACGATGACGTTCAACGTGTCATTACCAATGCCGACATCGCCGAAGATGTCTTGGCTCAATTGGAAGCCGAATAAGTATGTTGCGTATTTTGGGGCTCGATCCGGGACTGCGCCACACAGGGTGGGGTGTTGTTGATAAGGAAGGGCCCCGATTCCGTTTTATTTCGGCCGGGGTCATCAATCCGGATGATTCTTTATCTCTGCCAGAACGGTTGGCCGAATTACACGAGGGATTAAAAAAAATCATTACCGACTTTTCCCCCGACGAAGCCGCCGTTGAAGAAACGTTTGTCAACAAGAACCCGAATTCTACTTTAAAACTGGGGCAAGCCCGCGGTGTCGTTATTTTAACGCCGGCTCTGTTCGGGTTGCGGGTAGCCGAATATACCCCGAATCAAATCAAAAAAATGATTGTCGGAGCCGGACACGCCGATAAAAATCAGGTTGATATGATGGTTCGCACACTGCTAAAAACCGTTCCGGAACATATTCCGCCGGATGCTTCGGATGCTTTGGCCATCGCCCTGTGTCATGGTTTTATGCGCCCGACGACATTGATAAACCGATAATATACTCCTTAACTGACTTTTTTCCCGATCGGTGATACATAATTTTCGGATAAAATCCGATCTATTACCGCACTTTGCAGGCGACGCGATTCCAGTCGTCCGGCTTGGTAATTTTCAATAACGTCATCACCGTTTTCATTCTGATAACCTTTCCTGGACAACAGGCCGTTTTCATCATAGTATTCGTAAACGGTTCCATTCGGCTGACGAATGGTTCTTTCCTTTATACGATTATTTTGATAATATTCATGAACTTCTTGGCCGGACGCATCAAAATACCCTTTTTCTTTAACCTTTCCTTGTTCATCATATTCTTCATAAATAGGGGTAATTTCACCATTCCGATACAATCGACGATGCTTTAACTGACCATCTTGATAATCTTCGCAATATCCATCCAAAATATTGTTTTGGTAGTGCATAATATAACGTAATTTCCCATCAGGGTTAAAAGCGGCATTCGGACCGTCAAACAAGCCTTTTTTAAAACTAATGGTTCGACTTTTTATACCGTTTTCATAGTATGTCCAAAGACCCTCCTCTTCCCCGTTCATATAATTGCCGGCCGCGCAAAGTTTTCCCTCTGAATACCGCTCACAAGGGCCATTCTTAACTCCATTTTTATACGTTATTTTTGAAACAAGAACATTATCTTCATATGCTTCCCAAACACCTTCCATTTTATCATTGACAAGGGTCCCCTTTTTCCCGCTACCGACACGCTTATCATAGGAATTAAAATGTTCTATTCTATCGCCCATATTTTATCCTGACATCAAAATTATCTGGCAAAAATGGCATCTTTGGTTCGTTCCAACACCGGTTTAACCAGGGCCCGCGCCTTTTCGGCACCGGCACGAAGCATATCTTCAACCGTATCAAAGTGCGCCAAATAGTCGTTATATTTTTCCCGCTTTTCTCCGATTTCGTCAATCAGAGCCTGCAACAACATCTTTTTAATCGTGCCATAGCCCAATCCGCCCTTTTCCAATCCTTCCCGTACTTCGGCTACGGTATCGGCCGGGGCAACCCCTTTCAAAATCTGATAAAGCAAAATTTCATCCGGATTTTTGGGTGCATTGATATCCTGGCAATCCGTTTTAATACTCATAACCGCTTTCTTTAATGTAGCATCATCGGCAAATAACGGAATAACATTGTTATAACTTTTACTCATCTTACGACCGTCTAATCCCGGCACAACTTCTGTGGCTTCGGTTGTAAAATATTTGGGTTGCTTTAAAATTTGCTTTCCGAAATGGGCATTGATGGCCCCGGCAATATCGGCCGCAATTTCCACATGTTGGACTTGATCCTTTCCAACCGGGACCAAGTCAGTATCATAGGCCAAAATATCCGCCGCCATCAAAACGGGATACGTATAAAGCCCCATATTGATTCCGGCGTCATTGGGTTCACCCTTGGCGATATTTCTGTCCACAGCCGCTTTATATGCATGGGCCTTATTCATAAAGCCTTTAGGTGTATAAGCCATCAAAATCGTCGTCAGTTCCAACAATTCCGGCACATCGGATTGTTTATAAAAATATGATTCTGTCGGATTAACACCACATGCCAAATACCCGCATGCCAATTCACGCGTCAACTGTTTTAAAAGTGGCGCATCTTTTAAAGCATTAATGGCGTGATAATCAGCGATAAACATAATGTGTTTGCCGCCTTGATGATTAACTTGTTCCCCCAGCGCAACAGCCGGCTTTATCGCACCGAAATAATTTCCGAAATGAAGCGTTCCCGTGGGTTTAATACCCGTTAAAATTGTTTGACCCTGTAAATTCATAATAACCTCTCTTGTGGTGGAGAGGTTATCAAATTTTTATCCAAAAATCAAGCCTTTTTTATCGACTTCCTTCATGGCTCCGACGCTGCAAAATCTCATCGGCGGATCGAGATACAACTGCCTTTTCGGCCCCAGGAGTCGAACGAACCGACCCTTGTGACAAGGCTTTTTTCTTTTCCTCCATGGTATTATATTCCGTCACGGTCATTTCAACCGGCCGTCCGCCGGGTTGCTGTGCCCAATTAAAAACCATATAGCGCAAGTTTTCAATGCTTTTCTTATCCGCAACGCGGAATGTCAAATCACCTTTGCGAATATTTCCGTCATCGAAAGAGGCCGGCCGCTCTTCAACACGAATGCCGCGTCTAGCCATATCTGACCGAACTTTTTCCCGATTTTCAGGTGTCAATCGGGACACATTTAACCGATGACTGAATAGGACAAAAGCCCCTTTTTTAAACTTTACATCCTGCCAATTTAACGGATTTGTCCAATCAAATTCCGGTTGTTTCGGTTTATGTGAACGACGGAACAGCCGTTGCCAAAAAGAAGGCTTATCAGCAGGTTTTTCTTTTTTCTTATGTTTGCGTTTAATCGGTTTTCCCGTTGCTGCTGCTACTTTTTTTAAAGCCTTAATCTCTTTTTTTGTTAAATAATCAAAATTAAAATCCGTTTTACCATCCAATACCATCATAACTTCGGATGATTTACCAATAACCTTCATAGCGGCATCCCCTTCTATATCATCCAGGATAACCTTGCCCGAAGGTGTTGTATGGGCCTTGATAATCCGATCGGCCTCAGCCAACGTCGGACGTCCGTGCGGTTGCTCAGAAAAAGCACGTGAACTCACCGCATTCGTTAATAAAGCAACTTCCTTTTCTGATAGAAACAAAGGATCTGTTTTCCTTGTTTCCCCATTTAGAATCTGATAAGATTCGCTAAAACGCATAAAAATCTGTGTCGCCATTTGAATTTGGCCGTCATCATCAATCATCCGTTTGGCCGGATCCACCGGAGCCAAAATTTTCTTCGCTTCTGCATATGTCATTCGTTTCATGGTAAACCTCCGTGCACTCAATCGTTATAATAGCATTATATCACGATTTTAAAAACCTGTCAAATTTCAAAATATATTTATAAAAAAAATATCAAAAAACATAAGGATTTATGCCTTTTATCATACGATTATATTTATTTTATAAAAAAGTCTGTTTAATGCTGGACAAAGCCTTTTTCACACCCCAAAGTTTAAATGCTTCAAATGATATTTTTTAATTAAGAAAGGAGAATCACATGAAGAAGTATTTGTTATCAACTTTGGCCGTTGCCGGTATTTTGGCATGCACAACCGTCGCTTCGGCCGAACCGATTCAAGGCCCCTATATCGTCGGTGAAGCCGGTTGGGCTATCGGTATGAAAGATAATGATGATGCGGGCACTTTTGCTTTGGGGGCCGGATATCATGTCAATGATTTTATGCGCGCCGATATGACCATCGGTTATCGCCCCTGGGGGAAAGTCCATTTCAAAGGCAGCGGGGAAAGTAAATCCGATATTTGGTCTCTGCCCGTTATGGCGAATTTATATGCCAAATATCCCATCCATCGGATGTTTGATGTTTACGGTATGGGCGGCATGGGTATTTCCTGGACGCATACAGATGGTATCACAAACGCAAAAGGCAAAACAAAAACAAATTTTGCCTGGACGGTCGGTGCCGGTGTTGATTACTACATCAACAGTTGTTGGTCACTGGATTTGGGCTATCGTTATACCGATTTGGGAGATGCTCGTGTCCGCGGTAATGACCTCTATGACGGTCATCGGAAACGGGCGGTGCGCTCTAACGACATTAAACTGTCGGCCCGGTATTATTTTTAATCAAAAAATTGCGTTTTCGTTTGACGAAACATCCCTCCAAGTCGGGGGATGTTTTCATTTCCCATTCAGCAACCGGGCAATCGGGGCATATGTTTTTCGATGACAGGGGGTCACCCCGTATTTTTGAAGGGCCTCTATATGCGTCTTTGTGCCGTATCCGGCGTTTTTATCCCATCCGTATTGGGGATATTGTTCGGCCAATTTTTCCATAATATGATCCCGAGTCACCTTTGCCACAATTGAAGCCGCCGCAATAGACAACGACCTTCCGTCACCGCCGATAACGGCCCGCATCGGCATATCCCATCGGGGTAGTTTATTCCCGTCAATCAAGACAAAATCCGGTGTAATCCCCTTGGCACGCACTTCATCCAGGGCCCGTTTCATTGCTAAAAAAGAAGCCTGTAATATATTCATCTCATCAATTTCAAGAGCACTGGCCTGACCGATACCGACAATGGCATTTGATTGCATAATCAGTGGGAAAAGAGCCTCCCGTTTTTTGGCCGATAATTTCTTTGAATCGTTAATTGTGTGGGCTAAATTTTCCGAAATTTCCAGACCCGGCCAACAAACACAAGCCGCCACGACCGGCCCACACCAAGGTCCGCGCCCAGCTTCATCCAATCCGAAGACGGAACCGCCACCACATTCCTGTTCATACGAAAAATCAGGCATAATTCAAACGCTTTAAAACCGAATCATACAAAGGCACCTGACTAATCGGTCCTAAACTTGCCAATGTCGGACGGCCGGCAAAGATCTGACGAGCTACACAAGCCATATCCTGCTTTGTTACGGCATCAATTTTAGCGATCGCTTCTTCATCCGGCACAACCCGTCCGTGAATAATCATATCAATAGCGTTGCTTTCCGCATGCGTTCCATGATTTTCCGAACGCATCAACAACCGGGCCTTGGCCCGATTCTTGGCGCGCAAGATTTCCACATCATCCAAAGTATCCGGTAACCGATTGATTTCATCACATAAAACCGGCAGCAATTCGGCCACTTCGGCTTCGCCGGTGCCGGCATAAACCCCAAAGGTTCCTGTGTCCGTTTCCGGTGAATTAAAAGCATAAATGGAATAAACCAAGCCGCGTTTTTCACGAATTTCCTGAAACAGACGGGATGACATGCCCCCCCCAAAAACAGAAGCCAATAGTGCCGCCGTATAATAATCCTTATCCGTATAGCCGTATCCTTCAAAGCCCAGAATTAAATTGACCTGTTCGTTTTTCTTGGACTTCCTGATTTCCCCACCGACATAACGGGCCTTTTCGGCAGATGTGCCTGACTTTTTTGTTATTTCGGTGAATGATTCTTCACATTTTTTCAAAAAATCATCAACATCAATATCACCGGCGACACTGATAATCAAGCGATCTGTCGTATATTGATGATGCATATAGTCCAATAATTTCTGGCTGGTTACGGAGCGCACATTCTCCGGCGTGCCCAAAATCGTTCGGCCCAAAGGCTGATCGGGATAAGCAACCTGATTATACAAATCAAAGATTAAATCATCCGGGGTATCATTACTCATATTAATCTCCTGAACAATTACACCTTGTTCGCGAGCCAATTCATCCTTATCCATCACAGAATGTTGTAAAATGTCCGAAATAATGTCCAACCCCAGTTGCCAATCTTTTTTCAAAACTTTGACATAATAGGCCGTCATATCCTTACCAGTATAGGCATTCACAATGCCGCCAACATCCTCTATTTCCCGTGAAATATCAAATGCGCTACGGGTTGTTGTCCCTTTAAATGCCATGTGTTCCAGCACATGAGAAATTCCATTGATATCCGGTGTCTCAAAACGGGCCCCGACAGCCACCCAAACACCAAGGGAAACACTCGCCGTATCCGGATTGGTATCTGTCACAACCCGAATACCGTTTTTTAACCGATGTATCTGTATCATTCGTTAACCAAAACCCCGTCAATAATTGTTCGGGTTTCCGGCGGCGTCACCCGACGACTGCCATCCGGCGTAATAACCATCCGTTCAATAGTTGTCGTCTTGACAACCCGATTGGGCTGAGCCACAACTTCCGGTGTCGGTTTAGATACAAATTCTGGAACAACGCGCACGGTCGTTTCCGTCACCATGGTTGATGGAACTGTATTCTGCACAGAGTCAATTCCTGTCCCAGTCGTTTGAGAATCAATCATTTCTTCGGATTGAACATCCGTGGCCGCATCATCAACGGTTTGTGAAAAATCCGGTCGAGCCGTAAAGCGGAACAGTGCATATCCGGTTTTATCACCCCGGACGGCTTCCCCAACGGCGATCGTATAATGAGCCCCCATATAGCCATAATCAAAATCCAAATAATCAATGTTATAGGTTGCATTCAAAGCTGAACGGCCTGTTCCCGTAATATTACAGATAAAATCATCCGTCCCCATTTCTACTTTATCCGCATAAGCCACCGTTATTTGGGACATACCCAATTGGCACTGCGGAAAAGTATCATCCGCTTTTAACCGATAATCTAATGCCAATTCAATTCCATCTGCATTTTTAAATAATTTTTTATCGACCAATTTTAAATTTTGAACAGTGATATCAATCGGATTAAAAGCCGTTTCCGACGGAATGGAAATTCCTTCTTGCAAACAAACATGTGTGACCGGGTCGGCTTCGCAAACCAAAACTGTCTTTCCGACATTTTGTTCCATCATCTGGACAATCTTATTATATAAAAAGCCCTTTGTCATTGAATAGGATGCATAAGCACATTGATGAGACCGACAAACCAAAACGGGGGCATTTTCTGATGCCTGCCCCGATATTGGCATCATTCCCACAACAGAGAACAATAAAAGTAATGCGGAAAGTTGTTTTTTCATATTTTTCCCCTTTAAAAACAAATTGAATAATTCACTATAATCACAAAATAATTTAAAATGCAAGATATTTTTATGAAGAAAAAATCAAACATGGAAATAAAAAAATCCCCTCTAAAAAGCTCAGAGGGGAAAATTAAAGTTATCTTAACTTATTCGGCTTTTGTCGTCTTTGTCTTAGCCGGTTTTTTGGCCTTAGCCGGTTTATCGGCTTTGGCCGTTTTTTCGGCTTTTTCATCGGCCGGTTTATCGGCTTCTGCTTCAACTTCAACGATTTGACCGGAATCTTTACCCTTAGCCGTCACATCACGATCAACCAATTCAACAATCGCCATCGGAGCACAATCTCCAAAACGGAAACCAGCCTTTAAAACACGCACATAACCGCCTTGGCGTTCCTTATACCGCGGAGCCAATACAGTCAACATCTTTTCAACGATGGTTTCATCACGCAGGAAAGACAAAAGTTGACGCCGCACATGCAACGTATTTGTTTTGGCTTTGGTAACCAATTTTTCAAATACCGGCCGTAATTCTTTGGCTTTCGGTAAAGTTGTCTTAATTTGTTCATGTTTTGCCAAAGCAACAGCCAAATTGGCAAACATCGCCCGACGATGGGCAATTTTTTTGTTTAAAGTTCTTTTTTTAAAACCGTGACGCATTTTGTTTTCCTTTCGTTTAAATGTTAGACCTTACGCATAAGGCCGATCAAAATTCCGTTCATCCACACCCGTCAGGCAATGTAAAGACCGGACGCCGGGGCCTATCCCCGGCGATTTTTTTTTTTAATTTTCGGTATCAATTGTAGCGGATAATGCTTCCAAATCTTCCGGAGGCCATCCCTCTACCTGCATACCTAAATGTAAGTCCATACCGGACAACAATTCCTTGATTTCATTCAAAGATTTCCGACCAAAGTTCGGTGTCCGAAGCATTTCGGATTCCGTCTTTTGAACCAAATCACCGATATAGATAATATTATCATTCTTTAAGCAATTGGCCGAACGAACCGATAATTCCAGTTCATCCACTTTGCGCAACAAATTCTTATTGAATGGTAATTCGGCAATCTTGTCTTCAATCGTCGCTTCTTCCGGTTCTTCGAAGTTAATGAACACTTTCAACTGTTCCTGCAAAATACGAGCAGCCAAAGCAACCGCATCTTCCGGTGTCACAACCCCATTTGTTTCAACCGTCAAATACAATTTATCATAGTCTGTCTGTTGTCCGACACGCGCATTAACCGTTTTATAGACAACGGATTTAACCGGAGAATAAATCGAATCAATCGGCAACAATCCGATAGGGCAATCTTCCGGCCGATTTTGAGCCGCCGTCACATAACCTTTACCGGTATTAACCGTCATTTCAATATCAATACTAGCATCTTTTTCCAAAGTGCAAATCACCAAATCCGGATTCATAACTTCCACCGTGTGATTTGTCACAATTTGAGCAGCCGTCACAACACCCGGACCTGTCGCATTCAGATAAATCCGTTGCGGACCTTCGGCATCAACCTTTAATGCCAACGATTTAATGTTCAAAATAATTTCGGTCACATCTTCCCGAACACCCGGAATAGATGAAAATTCATGTAAAACACCGGCAATTTTAATCGCCGTAACTGCACCACCCTGCAAAGAAGATAACAAAATCCGCCGCAGAGCATTCCCCAAAGTCGTCGCAAAACCGCGTTCTAGCGGTTCAATAACCATTGTGGATTTCTTTCCCGGAACAACCTGTTCATCTGTGCATTTATCCGGCTTGATCAATTCTTGCCAATTTTTCTGTATCATCATAAGAGGTTCCCCTTTTCAATGTCAAATGATGGGAACGACGACTCGTTCCCGTTTCAAATTAAACTCTCCGGCGTTTACGGGCACGGCAGCCATTATGCGGTAAAGCAGTAATGTCTTTGATTGACGTAATGACCAGTCCGGCAGCCTGAAAAGCGCGCAGTGCAGATTCCCGACCAGTACCCGGTCCCATAACCAAGACATCAATGGTCTTAACACCATGTTCCATCGCTTTACGAGCAGCATCATCAGCAGCAACCTGTGCCGCATACGGCGTTGATTTACGGGACCCCTTAAATCCCTTTAACCCAGCGGAAGACCAAGCAATCGCATTGCCCTGTGTATCCGTGATGGTCACCATTGTATTATTAAACGAAGAATTGACGTGTGCCACAGCCACGGCAATGTTCTTTTTTTCGCGTTTTGTGCGAGTTGTTTTTTCAGCCATTAACTAATTCCTTTCACCTTACTTTGTGACTTTCTTCTTACCGGCAATAGCCACAGCCTTACCTTTACGTGTCCGGGCATTAGTATGTGTCCGTTGTCCGCGAACCGGTAACCCTTTCCGGTGACGCAAACCGCGATAACAACCCAAGTCCATCAACCGTTTGATATTCAAGGACACTTCACGACGTAAGTCCCCTTCCACTTGATAGGAATCGTCAATCAATTCACGAATCTTTAATGTTTCGTCATCTGTCAACTCATTCACGCGTTTATTCGCGGGAATGCCTACTTTTGTGCAGATTTCTTCTGCTTTTTTCCGACCAATACCATAAATATAAGTGAGCCCAATGACCACCAATTTATTTGTCGGAATGTTTACACCAGCAATACGTGCCAAGGTATTTTCTCCATTAAACCTATAAAAAATAATAAAATTTTAGCCCAGACTTTTATCAGGACATCCGAACGAGCGGGAATTATACACGATTTTTCGTCCGATGTCAAGTCAGAAGTTAATATCCTACTATTTTTCTTATTTTTTCACTAACCACGTCAATGGGTCCCGTCCCATCAACGCACACTAAGAGCCCCTTGTCTTCGTAGTAAGGTATAACCGGAGCTGTCACCCGACGGTAATTGCGGAGTCTAGATACTACCGTTTCATAGGTATCGTCCGCCCGTCGTGTGAATTCTTTTCCCCCACAATTGTCACAAACACCAAAAACTTTTGTGGGTTTAAACTTTTCATGATACAATGCGCCGCATTTGGCACATTGACTCCGCCCGATAATGCGGTCAACCACATATTCATCAGGCACCTGCAACAAAATGACCAGATCAACACCTAACTTATTTTCCGTAAAGAAAGGTTTTTGTTGCATCTCTTCAAAAACTTTTGCTTGGTCTAACGTCCGCGGGAAACCATCAATAATATATCCCCGATGATTTTCCGGTTCCATAATTTTCGCCTCTATCCGATTGACGATATATTCGGCCGGAACCAAATTTCCTTTGTCAATAATCTCTTTGATGGCAAGTCCCTCCGGCGTTCCAGACAGTGTTGCCTCACGAAGCAACTCCCCGGCAGAATATGTATTAATTCCCAGTTTTTCGGACAAAATAGCACTCTGTGTCCCTTTACCGCTTCCCGGCGGGCCCATCATAACAATATGCCGTGGCGGCACTTTGTTCTCCATCATTTCAGATTCTCCCCTTCAAACGGGCTTTTTTAATCAGCCCTTCATATTGATGTGCGATCAAATGCGATTGGATTTGATTTACCGTATCCATTGTGACAGATACAACAATCAGCAAAGATGTTCCCCCCAGTGCAAACGGCACATTAAACGTTGTCGTCAAAAAAGATGGCATAACGCAGAGAACAACTAAATACATGGCCCCCAAGACCAATAACCGAGTCATAACAAAGCCCAAGTAATCCGCCGTATTTTTACCCGGACGAATACCGGCAACAAAGCCACCTTGTTTTTTCAAATTATCTGCAATTTCATCCGGATTCGTAGATGGCTGCAAACTGGCATAAAAGAAAGTAAAGAAAATAATTAAAGCACCCAACAACACCATATATAGCCATCTTTCTTGAAAAATCAATCCCCAAAAACCGGAACTTAAATCCCAATCAAAGAATGGTGCCAACATCGTCGGAATCCCCAAAATGGTACTGGCAAAAATCGGCGGCATCACACCAACGGGGTTAATCTTCAACGGTAAATAAGAACTGGAAGCCTGAGATACCCGTTGCCCCATCTGGCGCTTTGGATATTGAACAATAATCCGCCGTTGTGCCCGTTCAAACAAGACCACCGTATAAATAACGGCAAAAACCAAGAATAAAATAAATAATAGAACCCCAGTATTCAACACACCGGCACGGCCTTCTTCAAACACACGGGAAAAAGCCGCCGGAATACCAGATACGATACCAACAGTAATTAAAACGGATGATCCGTTTCCGACCCCCCGTGCCGTAATTTGGTCGCTGAGCCACACGACAAACATTGTGCCACCGACAATTGAGGCCACCGTCGAAACAACAAAAACCCAATACGGAGCCATTTCAACTGCACCGCTGGCCTCTAATGTTTTCGCAATACCGATCGATTGAAACACCGCCATGGCAACCGTTAAATAACGTGTATACTGATTTAACTTTTGCATACCGGAAAGGCCTTCTTTACGCAAAGCCCCCAGTTGCGGAAAAATAAAACTGGCCATCTGAATCAAAATTGACGCCGTAATATACGGGATAATGTTCAGGACAAAAATAGACATACGGGATAATGCTCCCCCCGTAAAGGAGTTAAACATACCGATTAAGCCACCACCGTTACTTTCAAAAAATTTGGTGATGACGTCAACCTTTACACCGGGAACCGGAATAAATGTACCCAATCGGAAAACAATTAAAGCAAAGAGCGTAAACAACAGCCTCTTCTGTAAATCTTTCGCTTTCGAAAAAGACGAAAAATCAATACTTGACGCCATTTTTTCTGACATAGAAACCATCGTTCACGCTCTCCTTTACTTATGCTTTGGCTTTAACCGTTTTTTTTGTTTTAACTGTTTTTTCCTTTTTAGACGTTTTTTCACCTTTTGTCAAAACAGTTTTTTTCTTCGGTTCAACAATAACCTTTCCACCGGCTTTTTCAACCGTAGCAATGGCAGATTTTGTTGCACCGGCGACACGAATGGTCGCTTTGGCTGATAATTCACCTTTGCCCAACAGTTTAACACCGTCACGAACCTGTTTGATTAAACCGGCCTCCATCAAAGAAATCGCATTGATTTCCTGATCGGCAGACAAAACCTTTGCATCAATCGCTTTTTGGATCTTATCCAAATTGATTTCCGCAAAAGTTAACCGGAAAATATTGTTAAAACCGCGCTTCGGAGCCCGCCGGTAAACCGGCATTTGGCCACCTTCAAAGCCATTAATGGCGACACCCGTCCGGGCCTTTTGCCCTTTCAGGCCACGACCGCCTGTCCGACCTTTACCGGATCCGACACCACGACCGACACGCATCAACGGTTTACGAGCACCTTTATTATCACGAATTTCATTTAACTTCATAGTGATATCTCCTTACTCTGCAACTTCTTTTGCTGCTGCTTCACCGTCACGACGACCAACAATATCGCCGACCTTTTTGCCACGTTTTGCCGCAACAGCACGCGGTGAATCAGAACCTGTCAAGGCATCAAAAGTTGCCCGAACCATGTTATGCGGATTGCTGGAACCCGTGCATTTGGCCACGACATCCTGAATACCTAAGACTTCAAAAACAGCACGCATCGGACCACCAGCAATGATACCGGTTCCGGCCGGAGCCGTCCGAATCGTGACACGACCGGCACCAAAGTGACCATAAGCATCATGGTGCAATGTCCGTCCTTCCTTCATCGGGACACGAATCAAATGACGACGAGCCCGTTCTGTTGCCTTTTTGATGGCATCGGGAACTTCTTTGGCTTTGGCATGAGCAAACCCAATCCGCCCTTTTTGATCACCGACAACCACCAAAGCCGCAAAAGCAAAACGCTTACCGCCTTTAACGGTTTTTGAAACACGATTCACATGAACAACACGATCAATGAATTCATCCGCAACCTTTTCGGCACGAGATTCTTCATTTCTGTCTTTCCGGGGACGGCGTTTCTTTTCTGTTTTTTCTTGTGTTTTTTCAACTTGTTCTTTTAATTCTTCTGCCATAGTGTCCTCCTAGAAAGATAACCCGGCTTCACGGGCCGCTTCGGCAATTGCTTTAATCCGACCATGGAACAGATATCCGCCCCGATCGAACACAACTTCTTTAATCCCGGCTTTTAAGGCGCGTTCTGCGACCAATTTACCGACTTCAACGGCACCGGCAACAGTTGCCCCTTTCGCCTTGATTTCTTTTTCTTTGGAAGAAGCAGAAACCAATGTTTTTCCGGCCTTGTCATCAATAATCTGGGCATAGATGTTCTTTTCTGAACGATGCACCGAGAGTCTTAAACGACCGGCCGCTTTTGTCTTCAACGCATAACGAACACGCGCTTTCCGACGTTCAAATTGTTCTATATTTTTCATCTTGCTTATTCCTTATTTCTTTTTGCCTTCTTTGCGCAGGACGGTTTCTGTTTCATACTTGACCCCTTTTCCCTTATACGGTTCCGGAGAACGATATGAACGAATTTCAGAAGCCACTTGTCCCAACAATTGCTTATCGGCACTTGTCAATTCGATTGTCGTCTGAACCGGGCAAGCTGCTTTCACGCCAGCCGGTAATTTATAATCAATATCATGACTGTAACCCAACGTCAGTTTTAAAATCTGACCTTGAACCTGAGCCCGATAACCGACACCAATCAATTCCAATTTCTTTGAGAAACCTTCGGATACGCCTTTCACCAAATTGTTGATGTTGGCACGAACGGTTCCCCACAAAGCCCGATGAGCCATATCTTTTGAAGCAGGTGTCACAACGATTGAGTCGGCTTCCTGTTTCACGGACACGCCATGCGGAATATGTGTTTTCAATTCCCCGAGCTTACCTTTCACGGTAATTTCTTCCGCCGTAATCACAGCACTGACACCGGCCGGCATTTTTACAGGATGTTTTCCAATACGAGACATGGTTTTATCCTCCTAGAATACCTTGCAAAGCACTTCGCCACCCAAGTTGGCTTTACGTGCTTCGTTGTCGGACATAACGCCCGACGGGGTTGACAATACATAGATTCCGAGGCCATTATAGAACTTCGGCAAATCTTTTACTTTTGAATACACACGACGACCCGGTGTCGAAACCCGAGCGATTTCTTTAATCACCATTTTGTCTTCATGATACTTTAATTCGATTTTGAATTCGTCAACACCTTGACGGATATTGACACGTTCATAACCGCGAATATAACCTTCCCGCTTCAAAACATCAAGCACACTTGCCCGCAAATTGGAAGCCGGAACAGTTACATAACTTTTATGGGACATGCCGCCATTACGAATGCGGGTCAGCATATCTCCCAAAGGATCTGTCATAGACATCTTGTCTTTCTCCTTA
Source organism: Alphaproteobacteria bacterium (assembly GCA_017453485.1). Lineage (GTDB taxonomy): Bacteria > Pseudomonadota > Alphaproteobacteria > CAAHEQ01 > UBA3637 > CALXZG01. Next base: position 17,638 of record JAFTEW010000040.1, read on the forward strand.
CCAACTGGACTTAACCATACCCGGGACTTGACCTTCATTGGCCAACTTCCGTAATTGGATACGGCTCAGTTTTAATTTTCTGTAAAAACCATGCGAACGACCGGTTAATTCACACCGATTATGAATCCGTGTAGCCGAACCGTTACGCGGCAACTTCGCTAATTTCAAGGTTGCTTCAAACACCTGTTCCGGTGTTGAATTTTTATCTTGAATAATTGCTTTTAACGCAGCACGCTTTTTGGCGTATCTTTTTGTTAAAGCAACGCGTTTTTTATTTCTTTCAATGGAACATAATTTTGCCATTTGATTTTATCCTTTACTTCATGAACGGCATACCAAAACCGGCCAACAAAGCCTTCGCTTCTTTGTCTGTTTTGGCACTTGTTCCGATGACGATATCCAATCCGCGGATAGCATCAACGTTGTCATAATTGATTTCCAAGAACACGATTTGTTCTTTTAAACCCATTGCATAGTTTCCATGACCGTCAAAACTGGTCGCCGGAACACCCCGGAAGTCACGCACACGCGGCAATGCCATCGTGATTAACCGATCCAGGAATTCATACATTTTGTCCCGACGCAACGTCACTTTACAACCGATAGCCATACCGGCACGCACTTTAAACGTAGCGATAGACTTTTTGGCATGCGTTAAAACGGGTTTTTGACCGGCAATGGCTTCCAAATCCTTCAAAGCACCTTCCAATGCTTTACGATCTTCGGTTGCTTCACCAATACCCATGTTCAACACAATTTTCGTGAGTTTCGGGATTTCCATTTTGTTCTTGTATCCGAACTCTTTCAACAGAGCCGGTGCAATGACATCTGTATATTGTTTTTGCAATCTTGTTGTCATAATGGTTCCCCTTACTTCGCAATCACTTCGCCGGATTTTTTGGCAACCCGAACTTTATGACCGTCTTTTTCAACTTTGATACCAACCCGTGTTGCCTTACCCGTTTTCGGATCAATTAAGGCCACATTGGAAACATGAATCGGTTTTTCCTTTGAAACGATACCGCCCGCATTTTCCTGAGTCGGCTTTGTATGACGTTTGACCATATTGATACCGCGAACAACAACCTTGCTGTCTTTGGGCATCGCCTGAATCACTTCGCCGGTTTTTCCCTTATCGCGACCCGTAATCACAATAACCTGATCGCCTTTTTTAATTTTCATCGTCATTATAAGACCTCCGGTGCCAAGGACATGATTTTCACAAATCCCGCGGCACGCAATTCACGGGTCACCGGTCCGAAGATACGCGTTCCGATGGGTTCCCCGTCTTTGTTGACCAAAACAGCGGCATTGCTGTCAAACCGGATGGTGCTACCATCTTCACGACGGATTTCCTTTTTGGTCCGGACGATTAAGGCACGTTGAACATCACCTTGTTTGACCTTTCCTTTGGGAATCGCTTTCTTAACGGAAACGATAATCACATCGCCAACGGAAGCATACCGGCGACCGGCGCCGCCAATGACCTTAATGCACTGAACTTTCCGGGCCCCGGAGTTATCAGCCACATCAAGATTACTTTCTACTTGAATCATAGTATTTCCTTCCTTAGTTTCAAGTTATTTATTTCCCGACACAACCACCCAAGTCTTTGTCTTGGACAATGGCCGGCTTTCCATAATTTGCACAATGTCTCCGACTTTGCACAAATTGTTTTCATCATGCGCCGTATATTTTGCGGAGCGCTTGATGTATTTCTTATAAACAGGGTGCATCACCCGCCGTTCAACCCGAACGACGACAGATTTATCCATTTTGTCGGAAACGACAACACCTTGTAAAATTCGTTTAGGCATGATTAAATCTCCTTATACCCTATTTCTTTTTGGATGTGGCCTTTTGACCCACAGCCGTTTTGATTTGAGCAATTTCACGACGAACTTGCCGACGACGAGCCGTATTTTTTAACTGACCGCCAGCTTGTTGGAAACGCAGGTTCAAAGCTTCCTTACGTAAAGTCGCTTCCGTTTCCCGCAATTCTTTTTCATCTTTTGCTACTATATTTTTAAATTTTTCCATGAATTATACCTCTTCATCTGCTGAACGTGCGATAAACTTTGTTTTTATCGGCAATTTGGCAGAAGCCAATGTAAATGCTTCACGGGCTACTTCTTCTGTGATACCGTCCACTTCAAACATGATACGGCCCGGTTTTACCCGGCAAACCCAGAATTCCGGAGCACCTTTACCTTTACCTTGACGAACTTCCGGGGGCTTCTTGGACACAGGAACATCCGGGAAAATCCGAATCCATAAACGTCCTTGACGTTTCATGGCACGAGAAATTGCCCGACGAGCCGCTTCAATCTGACGCGCCGTAACCCGTTCCGCACCCATTGCTTTTAACCCGAAGGAGCCAAAGTCCAATGTCGTAGCTGATTTAGCGACGCCGTGAATGCGTCCCTTAAATGCTTTACGAAATTTTGTTCTTTTTGGTTGTAACATTTTAATGTCCCTTCATTAATGTTGATCTGACAAACGCTTGTCCTGAGCCATCGGATCATGGGCCAAGATTTCGCCTTTGTAAATCCATACTTTCACACCACATGTCCCATAGGCGGTATGAGCTGTTGCCACACCGTAATCCACATCGGCACGTAATGTGTGCAAAGGCACGCGGCCTTCACGATACCATTCGACGCGGGCAATTTCAGCACCACCCAAACGTCCGCCACAGTTGATACGAATACCTTCGGCACCTTGACGCAAAGCCGATTGAACGGCCCGTTTCATAGCCCGACGGAATGAAATCCGTTTTTCCAACTGTTGAGCAATATTATCCGCAACCAATTTGGCATCAATTTCCGGTTTGCGAACTTCAACGATATTGACACTGACTTCCTGTCCATTGGACAAAGCCGTCAATTCTTTCTTCAAAGTTTCAATATCTTGACCTTTTTTACCGATAATGACACCCGGACGAGCACAGTAAATTGTGACGCGGGCTTTCTTGGCCGGCCGTTCAATCACGATATGACTGATTCCGGCAGCAGCCAATTTCTTCGTTAAAAATTTACGAATTTCAATATCGGCCAAGAGCAGATCGGCATAGTTACCGTCAGCGAACCAACGAGAATCCCATGTCCGGTTAATTCCAAGGCGTAAGCCTGTCGGATTTACTTTCTGACCCATTATTTTGTCTCCTTCTGTTTAGTCGTTTTTTTGGCTTTTGTTGCTGCTTTCGGAGCCGCTTCCTGTTCGGCCACAACAACCGTCATATTGGAAAACGGTTTCAAAATACGATTTCCACGGCCTTTGGCACCGGCGTGAAAACGCTTCATAACCATTGCTTTTCCGACATACGCTTCTTTAACGACCAGACGATCAACGTCCATGTTATTATTATTTTCAGCGTTTGCAATCGCAGACAACAACACTTTCTTGGCTTCTTCGGCAACACGTTTTTTCGAAAAAGTCAATTGTGCAACGGCTTTACCAGCTTTAAGCCCGCGAATGGATTCGGCCAGTAAATTCAGTTTCCGTGGCGAAACACGAATCATACGTGCTTTTGCTTTGGCTGTTTTAACTTCTTGTTTTTTTACCATCTTTTACCTCTACGATTGACTTGCTTTTGCATCAGCTGCCGTATGAGCCACAAACGTTCTGGTCGGCGCAAATTCACCGAATTTATGACCAATCATATTTTCACTGACTAAAACAGGGATAAACTTTTTACCATTATATACGCCAAAAGTCAAGCCCACAAATTGAGGAAGTATCGTGGATCTGCGTGACCACGTTTTAATTACTTCATGACGACCGGATTGTTTGGCTTTTTCTGCTTTATCCAACAGATAACCGTCAACAAAAGGTCCTTTCCATACGGATCTTGTCATTTAAGCCTCCTTCTAAGCTTTCTTCACCGCATGACGAGAGCGCACAATAAGTCCGTTCGTCCGCTTGTTATTACGAGTTTTCTTACCTTTGGTCTTCCAGCCCCACGGGGACACCGGTTGACGACCGCCGTTTGTCCGACCACCATGCGGGTGATCCACAGGGTTCATGGCAATACCACGAACGGACGGACGAATGCCGAGCCAACGAGCCCGACCAGCCTTAGACAAGACACGATTCTGATTGTCCGGATTTGAAACAGCCCCGATTGAAGCAAAGCATTCGCCCCGAACCAAACGCAATTCACCCGAATTCAGACGAATTTGAGCATATCCGGAATCTTTACCGATTAATTGAGCATAACACCCTGCCGAACGAGCCAATTGACCACCCTTACCCGGTTGTAATTCAATGTTATGAACAATTGTTCCGACCGGCATATTTTTGAGCGGCATAGCATTACCCGGCTTAATATCGGCATGGGTTGCAGATACAACCGTATCACCGACAGCTAACCGCTGCGGAGCCAAAATGTAGGCCAATTCGCCATCTTCGTATTTAACCAACGCAATGAAAGCGGTCCGATTCGGATCGTATTCCAAGCGTTCAACGGTTGCTGACATATCCATTTTCTTACGTTTAAAATCAATTAAACGATAGGCTTGTTTATGTCCACCACCCCGACGACGAGATGTAATGTGACCGTGATTATTCCGACCGCCGGTGCTGTTTTGACCTTCCGTCAAAGCCTTAACAGGCGATCCTTTATGCAATTCAGAACGATCAATACCGACCAATTGTCTGTTTGCATTATTTGTTGCTTTATAAGTTTTTAATGCCATAGACTACACTCCTGCCGTCACATCAATACTTTGACCTTCGGCCAAAGTCACGATGGCTTTTTTCGTTTCACTGCGAACACCCTTCCGTCCGCGGAACAGTTTTTGCTTTCCGATTTGACGAAGTGTATTCACGGATTTTACCTTGACACCGAACACGGTTTCCACGGCCTTCTTAATAGCCGGCTTTGTTGCATCCAAAGAAACTTGAAAAACAACCTGGTTGTGTTCGGAACCCTTCATTGCCTTTTCCGTAATCAACGGCCGACGGATAATTTCCATCGATTCGGTAGTCACGGTATTTTCGGCTTTGCTTACTTTTTTAATCATTTCAACCGACCTTCCAGTTGGGCCACGGCGTCTTTGGATAAAACCAAAACATCGCGACGAACGATATCATAGACATTAGCGCCTTGCGCCGGTAATACATCAACATTAACGATATTACGAGCAGACAAAGCAAAATTGTCATCCAATTTTTCACCACCGACAAACAAAGCGGAATTCCATCCGTTCTTTTTGAACGATTTTTGGAATGCCTTCGTATTCGGCTTTTTCGCTGTCATATCATCCAAGATAAACAGTTTGCCATCTTTGGCCTTCATTGACAAAGCAACCCGCATAGCCAAAGCCCGGATTTTCTTTGTCAAACCATAAGCATGAGAACGCACAACCGGACCGAAAGCGATACCGCCGTGATACATACCAGGGGCTGTTTTCAAACCTTGACGGTGACGACCTGTCCCTTTTTGTTTGAACGGTTTTTTACCTGTTCCATGAACATCACCGACGTCTTTCGTCGCATGAGTTCCCTGACGGCGTTTGTCCAATTGCCATTGAATGACACGAGCCAAAACACCTTTGTTCAAATCTACACCAAATACGGAATCGGCCAATTCAATGGAACCGACGGACTTGGCATCTAAATTAATCACATCATATTTCATGACTTATTCCTTCACTTCTGTCGATTCGGCAGGTGTTTCAACCGAAGTTGCTTCCGCTGCCTTGGCTTTCAACCCGGCCGGCATCGGCAAATTCTTTTGGTTTGAAACCTTTACCGCATCTGTGATTGTGACAATACCGGAATCAAAACCCGGAACACTGCCTTTGACCATAACCAAATTTCTGGCTTCATCAATGGCCATCACTTCCAAATTTTGAACCGTTGTCTGATAATTTCCCATTTGGCCCGGCATCTTTAAGTTTTTGAAAACTTTACCCGGCCATTCACGTTGCCCCGTGGAACCACCGGAACGATGAGTTCTTGAAGCACCGTGGGTTGCATTATCACCACTGAAATGATATTTTTTCATCACGCCAGCATAACCTTTCCCGAGAGAAACACCCGTCACATCAACCAATTGGCCGACAACAAAGTGCGAAGCACTGAGTTCTGAGCCAACCGGAATGACACAGTCATCCGATACACGGAATTCAACCAGAGTCTTCTTCGGTTCAACTTTTGCTTTGGCGAAATGTCCCAATTGCGGTTTTGCAACATTCTTGGCTTTGGCCTTGCCGCAACCCAATTGGACAGCGACATAACCATCCCGTTCCTGAGTCCGAACATCCACAACCGTGCTGTCCACTTTCAGAACAGTCACCGGCACGCGATTGCCGTTATCTTGGAACAGACTTGTCATGCCGACTTTTTCTGCAATTACACCTGAACGCATAGTCTATTTTCCTTTATTAAACTTTAATCTCAACATCTACACCGGCGGCGAGGTCTAACTTCATCAGAGCATCAACCGTTTGCGGTGTCGGATCAATAATGTCAAGCACCCGCTTGTGGGTTCTGATTTCGAACTGTTCACGTGACTTTTTATCAACGTGCACGGAACGGTTCACGGTAAATTTTTCAATCCGGGTCGGTAAGGGGATCGGTCCGACGACCTCTGCCCCTGTCCGCTTTGCCGTATTGACGATCTCACGGGTTGATTGATCCAACAACCTGTGGTCGAAAGCTTTTAATCTGATACGAATGTTTTGGTTTTCCATAACTATTTCCTTTCTTAACCAGCCATTTTCGCTTTAATTTCATCAGCCACCATTTGCGGCACATCCGCATAGTGAGCAAATTGCATCGTATATTGGGCACGACCTTGGCTCATAGAACGTAAAGTTCCGACATACCCGAACATATTGGCAAGCGGAACGGTCGCATCAATAACCCGCGCATTACCACGAGAATCCATACCACCGACCTGACCCCGACGAGAATTCAAATCGCCGATAATATCACCCATGTATTCTTCGGGTGTCACGATTTCAACCTTCATAATCGGTTCCAATAATTTCGGAGCAGCCTTAGCCATCCCTTCACGGAATGCAGCCCGAGCCGCAATTTCAAAGCACATCACGTTTGAGTCAACTTCGTGATAAGCACCATCGTATAAAGTGGCTTTAAAATCTGTGCAAGGGAAACCGGCCAAAACGCCAGATTCCAAAGCCTGACGCAAACCTTTTTCCACGCCCGGAATGTATTCCTTCGGCACGGAACCACCAACAACGGTGTTTTCGAAAACGAATCCAGATCCCGGCGGCAAGGGTTCAAATTTAATTTTAACCCGAGCAAATTGACCGGCACCACCGGATTGCTTCTTGTGCGTATAATCTTCATCATAGGCTTTGGCAATTGTTTCACGATAGGCCACTTGCGGGGCACCGACATTCGCTTCAACCTTAAACTCACGTTTCAAACGATCAACAATAATTTCCAGGTGAAGTTCACCCATCCCTTTAATAATTGTTTGTCCCGTTTCCGTATTGGATGAAACCCGGAAAGACGGATCTTCCATCGCCAACCGATTCAGGGCCAACCCCATCTTTTCAATATCGGCTTTGGTTTTCGGCTCAACAGCAATTTCAATCACCGGATCCGGGAATTCCATTTTTTCCAAAACAACATTCAAGTTGTCCCCGCACAGCGTATCACCGGTCGTTGTATTTTTCAATCCAACAAGTGCAATAATATCGCCGGCATGGGCTTCTTTAATTTCTTCACGGTGGTTAGCATGCATCAATAACATACGACCAATCCGTTCTTTTTCATCCTTAACGGTATTCAAAACATACGTTCCGGCAGACAATGTCCCCTGATAAATGCGGCAGAAAGTCAATGAGCCGACAAACGGGTCGTTCATAATCTTGAAGGCCAAAGCTGCCAACGGTTTTCCGTCATCAGAGGCACAAACATATTCAGCCCCTGTTTTACCATCAACGCCGCGTGCTTGCGGAATATCAATCGGAGATGGCAAATAATCGACAACGGCATCCAATAAAACCTGAATACCTTTATTTTTAAAGGCAGAACCACAGAACACCGGCACAAATTTTTGTTCGATTGTTCCCTTGCGGATACACTTTTTCAGTGTTTCCATATCCGGTTCTTTCCCTTCCAAATAGGCTTCCATCGCCGCATCGTCAACTTCAACGGCCATTTCAACCAATTCGTTGTAGTATTTATCTGCATCAGCCTTTAATTCAGCCGGAATTTCCTGTTCTTCAAAGGTAGCGCCCAAATCTTCGGAATGCCAGATAATGGCTTTCCGTTTCAAAATATCGACCACACCCTTAAAATCATTTTCGGCACCGATCGGCAATGTCATCGGCATCGGGCGAGCCCCCAACCGATCTTTAATCATGGACACACAACGCGGGAAATTAGCCCCGATTCGATCCATTTTATTAACAAAGCAAATCCGAGGAACACCGTATTTATCAGCCTGACGCCACACGGTTTCGGATTGTGGTTCAACACCTTCCACACCGCCGAACACGGCAATGGCACCATCCAAAACACGCAAGCACCGTTCCACTTCAACCGTAAAGTCCACGTGGCCCGGCGTGTCAATCACGTTAATCCGGTGACCACGCCAAAAGGCCGTTGTAGCCGCCGAAGTAATCGTAATACCGCGTTCTTGTTCTTGTTCCATCCAGTCCATGGTCGCACCGCCATCATGCACTTCACCGATTTTATGAGTCTTACCTGTATAATACAGAATACGTTCCGTTGTTGTGGTTTTACCGGCGTCAATGTGCGCCATAATTCCGATATTTCTGTATTTTTCAATAGGAGTTGTTCTTGCCATATTGCTCTCCTACCATTTAAAGTGAGCAAAGGCCTTGTTAGCATCAGCCATCCGGTGCGTATCTTCACGTTTACGAATCGCCGTTCCGCGATTATTATACGCATCCTGTAATTCATTGAACAGGCGTTCTTGCATCGTGTTTTCACTCCGATCACGAGCCGCCCCGATAATCCAGCGAATCGCCAAGGCCTGTTGACGGTCCGGACGAACTTCCGTCGGCACCTGATAGGTCGCACCGCCAACCCGACGGGAACGAACTTCAACCAAAGGCTTGACATTATTCAAAGCATCCTTAAACACTTCCAATGCCGGCTTTTTAACCTTATCTTCCAATTCACTCATTGCCCCATATAAGATTTCTTCGGCAACACTTTTCTTGCCGTCATACATCAGGCTATTCATAAATTTAGCGACAACCACGTCATTATACTTGGCGTCCGGTGTCACATCGCGTTTTGTTGCAGCATGTCTACGTGACATAATCTCTTCTCCTTATTATTTAGGGCGTTTAGCACCGTATAAAGAACGGGCTTGTTTACGATTGGCAACGCCTTGTGTATCCAGCGTTCCACGAATGATATGGTAACGAACACCAGGCAAGTCCTTTACACGACCGCCACGAATCATCACGACCGAGTGTTCTTGCAGGTTATGACCTTCACCCGGGATGTAGCTCGTCACTTCGAAACCGTTTGTTAAACGTACACGGGCAACTTTACGCAAAGCCGAGTTCGGTTTTTTCGGGGTTGTCGTATACACACGCGTGCAAACACCGCGCTTTTGCGGGCACGCATTCAAAGCCGGAACTTTATTCCGCTTTTCTTGCAATTTCCGGGATTTCCGGACCAATTGGTTTATTGTAGGCATTAATTTTATTCCTTCATTGCTACCTAGTATAAAAAAATCTCTCATCGACCCGTTTCGGGCAGACAAAAGCGCTCTAATATCTCAATAATAAAGAGAAAATTCAGATTTATCATTGATACCTCCGAACCGTTTTTTGCCGATAAACCGACACAATTCGTCCCGAAAGTTGGCGGTATTTTACACTATTTTATCCCATAAGTCAAGCACTTTTTTTGACTTTCATTCATTATTTATCGCCCGTACTTTTGGTGATTCGAGAACCAATAAGAAAACAATTGACTATCACGGAAAAGTCTCCTCATCCTGTGGATGAGGTCGGGCGATTCCCGCCTTGGGGCTTAGAAAACCTCTCAATAACGCCGAAAAGCGTAAAATTTCCAACCACAATTCGGTTGGAAGGTTGCAAAATAAGGATACCTTTATCCGAATATGCGGCACTACTTTGTTGATAGTTTTCTAACTTCCAACCGCCTCTCATCAAGGCGTTTTTTTATAATGAATAATCAAATAAAATCAATTTATCATCCTGAACTCATTTCAGGATCCATAAGTATGCAAAATCAATATCCATCGGGGTTCTTAAAGGGGACATAAAGCAAGGTTTAAAGTAAACATTTTTTTTCATTTTTTTGAAAATTTTTTAATTCATAATTTTTCCTAATTATTTCAGTATGTAAGAACGGATTTTGTATTAAATCCGTTTCTTTCGATTTTCCAGATTTTTCGAATTTTCAGGGGGGGGACATAAACGTTGATTTATGTATCCTGTAATAAAGCCTGATTCGGTTGGGCTCTGACGATTTTAATAAAATATGAAAGGAACAAACAATGTCACAAAATCAAAAAAACAAAACACCGTGTCATCCCGAACTCGGTCGGAGTATGGTTGAGATGCTGGGGACCTTGGCCATTATGGGGGTATTAACCATC